>ONCT01000068.1:0-4105 GCA_900316395.1 uncultured Lachnospiraceae bacterium
TTTGCTTGTCTCGAGGTTTTTGTTGTATAAGTATGAAGACATGGGGAGGATATTTGAAGCAAAAGAAATGCAATTACGCAATGGTAATGACAAGAGATACTTAATATTATGTTTGGCGTTGCTTTCAGCTGGTGTGCTTTTAATAACTAATAATTGTAATTGTGATGATTTCGAAATGGATATGATAGACGTAGGACAAGGAGATGGAATTCTTGTTGCTGGAGATAATAAGTATTTCTTTGATGGCGGAAGCACAGATGTTAAGAATGTGGGCACATACAGGATTCTTCCATTCCTAAAATACAAGGGCGTAAGTCATATTGATTATTGGTTCATCTCTCATGTAGATAGCGACCATATAAGTGGTTTGCTTGATGCACTTGAAAGTGGATATTCAATCGATAATATTGTAATCGACAAATACATGTTATCTGAAGAAAATTTTAAGGAAATAGAATCACTAGCTAATGAACAAGGTGTAGAAATTATTGTGATGGATAAAGGAGATTTTGTATCTGAAGATAATCTTAAGTTTGCATGTGTATTTGCTGGTTCAGATGAGATAGATGATATTAATGGCAATTCCTTAGCAATCCTTGGGGAGTATAAAGTAGATGATAGTGATATCAGATTTTTTATTGGAGGCGACATGACAGTTGATTCAGAGAAGTGTCTTCTTAGTGATGCGTCAGAAGAGTCAGGAGATTCGTCTGAGTATCCTAATGGCGAGTTAAGAGATATATTATCAAATATAGGTATACTTAAGGTGTCCCATCACGGTTCTAAGAGTTCGTCAAGCGAAGAGTTTCTGAAACTTCTATCACCTAAGATGTCAATAATCTCTGCTGGAGTTAATAATCGTTACCACCATCCATCTAAGGAAGTTGTTTCGCGACTAGATGAGTTGGGAATACCACATATGTGTACACAAGATTATGGAAGGTTACACATCTATCTTGATGAGTCTGATGTGAAGGTGGCTGGCTTCTTGAGATGAGGCTATAATTCCAACCTAAGTCTAGGATCTATAGCCAGCCGGCGCCCGCAGAGCATGGTTTCTAATATGTACATTGATTAGATAATAGATTATAATACTAGAAATGAGATTGTGGCAATCTCAATTTATAAATGATACAGACAGATAATACAGGCAGAATACGTATGACAGGAGGAGAGAGAATGCTTAATATTGTTGAAAGAAATGATGAGGAACTAGAAATAATACAACATGGTGAAAATGTATTTCATGAAGCGCTTGAACTTGTGATGGATGGTGAAGAGCGTATGCATGTTACTGACAAGAATGGGAAAGTTCCTGATTATGATCTTGTCTATACGGAGAATATGCTTTTGTTCCCAGAAGTAATTCGTGCGAAGATTAGGCAAATGACAGGGGGTAAAGTTTTAGGAGATTATCTTACCTACGATGAAGAAAATGAAGATTTGCTATGCCTGGACTTTATAAAACAGTTCAAAAAGATAGAGCTTGAGGTTGTAGATGAATACAGCATTGTCTTAAGTCGTATGGCACTCAAGCACAGTGATGCGACTATTTATTATACTGATGACAAATTCACTTGGTTTATCGAAGATTCAGATAGGGTTGTTAAGGTAGACGATTTGCCAGACGAGAAAGACCAGGATACGCTTAGAGTTACAGGCAACGCTTTTGAATTTGGATTCTCTAACCGTGATTTTACTAAGCTTGGATCAGTTCCTGCTTTCCAAAATATCTTCTTTTGGCAGGCATTTGCCGTAGGGAAGAAGGGTCCATTTAAATATGTTGAGGTTGTATTAAATTCAGTTACAGGAATAGGTGGTATACTTTCTAACATGTCAACCTTAGGAAAGGCATCAAAAAACGAAGGTTTTGAAGCATATCTTCGCCCTAATTGTACTAGATATCCTGAGGATTTACTTTGTAGATATTTCAAAATAAATACAAAGCCAGAGGATGCTACAGAAGACAATACACTTGTATTAAATGATATGCCAATAATCCATACTACGTGGTACTGTTGCCACTTCCCATCAAGCTTTGATGAAAGTATATTTGACGAGACATTTGCTGAACAGATGAAGCGGTATACTGATGCTGTACTTAGAGGTAAGAAGACATTGGGAGTGCTTGCCAGAGGAACAGATTATGTTACAGCTGATTTAGGTGGGGATCGTATTCATGCTACTGCTGAACAGATGATCACAGTTATACAAAAATGGGTTGAAGAAGACGGGTATGAGAAGATATTCCTTGCGACAGAAGATCAGGATATATTTAAGAAGATTAGAGAAGCATTTCCTAAGAAAGTTATTGCAGTTATTCAAAGAAGAACAAGCGTTAAAGAGCTGAAGAAGAAAGGTGCTACTCTGTTGTCTGAGTTAGAGAAGAAGAGTTGTGAAGGACAGGCATATAGGGATGCTCTTGAGGATACTACTGTTAATTATTTCTATGCTCTGTATATTCTTTCGAAATGTGATGCATTTCTTTGTTCAGGACAATGTAATGGATGGGATACTGTCAGGTCTCTAAACCACGATGGATTTAAACGTGAAAGGAAACTGTTTGTAAATCACGAGGGTGATCCAGCTATTGAGGATTGGAAGACGATTCGTCCAATTACAGCAGGAATGTTCGCTAGAGGAACATATCCTACAAGCAAGCCACTCTATATGACGTATCGCTTTGATTTAAATGAAGAGGTTGAACCTGATGCGATTAAAGAAGCCTGGGACAAGACATTATCCGTCTATCCATATGTGGGCTATGCCGTAGGAATAAGAGAAGGTCAGCTGGTGCTTCTTGAGAATGACATGCCATTCGTCATTACAGAGACTAGTGAGATAATAGAGCCTAATGGAAGAGTGGCCAATTTCCATACAGTAACTTTCTGTTATCTTGATAAAGTATTATGTATGTATGTTGATCACATTCCATTTGATGGCACTGGGTTTAAGGCTGTGCTTGAAACCTTCTTCTATCATTATTATTGTATTTATGACAAATGTGAATATAAAGCTCCAGATGGAGTGAATATAGAGGGAGTTGCTCAGGGGCAGGATGTAGATGCATACCGTATGGTTGATGCTATTGACCCATCTGTTATGAAAAAGAATGGAGTAAATGGAGACGCATATGTTCTAGATGAAGAAAAAAAGGATGAGATGTTCCCTTCAAGTGAAGACATTCGTGGATACTGTATAAGTGCGCCTAGTGATGAGTTTATGTCTTACGCGAAGAGCGTTAAGGCAAGCCCAATGTCGCTACTATCAGTATTGTATGCTAAAACTGTAAATCGCATTCATCCAGAGAATAAAAAGCCTATTAAGACGTTATTGCCTATAAGTGTACGAAATGTAATGGGAAATGAAAAATCTCTTTTGCATCAGGTAGTACATGTTCCAAACATAATTAATATAGAAGATTTGGATAAGGGAGATGAAGATTTGAACATGGGACAAAGAGAGTTCCTAAAAGGCGTTTCTTCAGAGCAGAATATAAAGATGATGTGTGGAATATATCATGGTATATGCGAGGGATTTACAAAGGCTTATGCCGCGGGAGCGTTAGATGGCATAATTATTGAACAGCATTCTAGCATGTCTAATACAGGTTTTTTAAGCTACCTGGGTACATTAAGAGGTGACGAATATACTAATAGAATTAGAATGAGTGCATTCCATGGTATGCCGGGAAATGGAATCATGCTCCAGTTAGCAGAAGTAGGAAACCATTTCTATATCGACTGGTACCAGGGATTCCATGGAGATATGTATGCAAAGGCAATGAGAGACATAATGAAAGAGGCTGGAATGAAAGGAGTTCGACTCGAGCGAGTTGAGTAATATAATGGCTACATAATTATCATAAAGGAGAGGACGGAAGAGATATGTTAAATATTGTTGAGAAAAACAACGAGGAATTAACAGTTTTACAACATGGGGCAAATGTATTTCATGAAGCTCTTGAACTAGTTCAGGAAGGAGAGATTCGTTTTCATGTTACGGACAAGAATGGTAATGTTCCAGACTATGACTTGGAATACACAAAGAATATGATGTTGTTTCCTGAGGTCGCACGAAAAAAAATCATGAAAATGTCAAATGG
>ONCT01000068.1:4147-8238 GCA_900316395.1 uncultured Lachnospiraceae bacterium
GCTCGCCGTTTTCGTCCAGTTTAAAAAGGTAGAATTCGAAGGAGCAGATGAATATAGTATTGTCTTGGCCAATGTTGTTTTAAAATGCACTGATTATATAATCAATTATACAGATGAGAGGTTTGAATGGTTCGTAGAGCCTTCTGATAGATTTGTAAGGGTTGAAAGTCTTCCTTATGATAAGGAGGATGGAACCCTTAGAGTTACCAATAACGTACTTGATGTGGGCTATACTATAAGAGATTTTTCCAAGATAAGCTCTGTTACTGCATTCCAAAATGTCTTCTTCTGGCAGGAATTATCAGAAGGAAAAAAAGGTCCGTTTAAATACATTGAGGTTTCCTTAACCCCAATTGCAGGAGTTGGTGGTATATTATCCAGCATTTCTACTATAGGCAAAGCGTCAGAAGGGAAAGGGCTAAAGGCATATCTTAGACCTGGTTGTACAAGATACCCAGATGATTTGCTTTGTAGATACTTCCACATCAACGCAAAGCCTGCGGATGCGACAGAAGATAACACTATTTTCCTACATAACTTGTCTATTTTAATGATGACCTGGCATACCTGTCAGTTCCCTGCTAGTTTTGATGAAAGTATATTTAAAGAAGAATTTGTTACTCAGATGAAGCAATATTCTGATGCGATAATTGGTGGTAAGAAGGTTCTTGGTGTACTATCAAGAGGAACAGATTATGTAACATCAGACCTGGGCGCTGATAGAAGACATGCAACTGCAGAACAGATGATTACTGTTATACAGAAATGGTTAGATGAGGATGGATATGACAAGGTTTTCGTTGCGACGGAGGATGAAGATAATCTAACGAAGATTAGAGCAGCTTTTCCTAAAAAGGTCATTGCTGTTGTACAGAGAAGAACAAGCGTAAAAGAGATGAAGAAAAAAGGTGTTACCCTCTTAAATGAATTCGAAAAAAAGAAGAGGAGTGGTCAGGCTTATGTAGATGCATTAGAAGATACTACTGTTAATTATTTCTATGCGTTATATATTCTTTCTAAATGCGACGCATTTCTTTGCTCGGGACAGTGTAATGGATGGGACACAGTCAGGGCGCTTAATGGAGGCTCTTTTAAGCGTGAAAGGAAGCTTTTTGTGACCAGAGAAGGTGACCCACTAACAGAGGATTGGAAGATGATTCGACCTGTTAGCGCAGGAATGTTTGCAAGAGGAGTTTACCCTACAAGAAAAGCTTTCTATATGACCTATAGGTTTGATTTGAGTGACGCAGTAAACCCTGATGCTATAAGTAAGGCCTGGGATAAGACGTTGTCAGTCTATCCTTATATGAGCTATGCTGTTGGGACAAGAGAAGGAAAGCTGGTATTTCTTGAGAACGACCTCCCATTTGTTATATCTGAGACTGGTGAGGTTGTTGAACCATTTGGTAGAGCTGGTAATTTCCATACAGTTACATTCTGCTATCTTGATAAAACATTATGGGTTTACGCAGACCATGTGCCAGTAGATGGAACAGGATTTATGTATGTTCTTGAGACATTCTTCTATCATTATTATTGTACCTTAGATGGTAAAGAATATGATGTGCCAGAAGGAGTATATACAGAAGGTGTTGTAGAAGGTCAGGAAGTGGATGCATATCGCATGGTAGATGCTTCCGACCCTAGCGCTATGGCTAAAGGCTTTGGTGGAGAAAAAGTATTTACTCCAGTGGAAGGTATAAGAGACGAAATATTCCTTACAAGAGAGGATTGCAGGGGATACTGCATAAGCGCACCTAGTGATGAATTTATGTCTTATGCTAAGAGTATTGGAGCTAGTCCAATATCACTTCTTAATGTATTCTTCGCAAGAGCATTAGAGCGCGTGCATCCTGAGAATAAACTTCCAATTCGAATAATGTCACCTGTTAGCGTTCGTAAGGTTATGGGAAATGATACTTCTTTATTGCACCAGGTAGTACATGCCCCATATACATTTACCGTTGATGACCTTGATAAGGATGATGCTATGCTTAATGCGGCATATCGTCAGTTCCTTAAGGGATTTGCATCTGAGCAGAATATTAAAATGATGTGTGGTTTATATCGCGGTATATGTGAGGGATATGAGAAAGCATTTGCATCAGGAGCATTAGATGATGTGATACTTGCACAAAGGACGAATTCAAAAATATCTGTATCCGTAAGTTATCTTGGTACACTTAGAGGTGACGAATATACTAACAGAATTCGAATGAGTGCTTTCCATGCTATGCAGGAAAGGGGAATTATGACTCAGGTAACTGAGGTAGGAAACCATTTCTATATCGACTGGTACCAGGGATTCCATGGAGATATGTATGCAAAGGCAATGAGAGACATAATGAAAGAAGCTGGTATAAAAGGTGTTCGACTCGAGCGAGTTGAGTAATATAATGGCTATATAATTATCATAATGGAAAAGATACTTAGTAAATAATGAGCAGAGTAAAAAAGGAAAATAGTAGTAAAAGAATACTGAAGATAATAGGGAAAATGCTACTTATTCTTTCACTTGCAACTGCTGCAGCAGCTTTATTCCTATGGATGACTGTGGAAAGAAAAGGTATAGCAGTTGACACAGCCATTGTTAATACCACATACGGAAGTGTCAGGGGCTCTATTGATGATGGTGTATACACTTATCATGGAATAGAATATGCCAAGGCAAGAGAGAGGTTTGTCCCTGCAGACAAGCCTGATACATGGAGTGGAGTTAAAGATACAGTAGAATATGGTGAGATATCGCCACAGGGTGCAATATTTGGACGGGAACCACGGGATTATAGCGAGGGTGATAACAATTGTCTTAATCTCAATCTATGGACCCCTGCTATAGGTGACGGTGGGAAAAGACCAGTCATGGTGTGGTTTCATGGAGGAGGATTCTCCATCGGCTCAGGAAATGATGAAGATTATGACGGAACTAATCTTGCTAGAGATGAAGATGTTGTAGTTATAACTGTTAATCACAGACTGAATGTGTATGGATTCTTAGACCTGTCCGATTATGGGGACAAGTATAAGTATTCTGCAAATGTAGGAATGTATGATTTGGTAAATGCTCTTGAATGGGTTAAAAGCAATGCGGCTTCCTTCGGTGGCGACCCAGAAAACATAACGATATTTGGTCAGTCTGGTGGTGGAGGCAAGGTTCTTGCGCTTATGACTTCTTATTATGCCAAGGGACTTTACAATAAGGCTATTGTTGAGTCGGGAGCATCGGATGTACAGGGAGCGGTCTTTACCGAAGAAGAGGTAAGTAAATATCTTACTGAAAGAATACTAGAAGAGCTAAATATTAAGAAGAGTGATATAGAAGATATACAAAAGGTAAGTAATGCTGACTTGCAAAAAGCATCAACCAAAGCATTAGAAGATACTGCTAACAAATATAAGATTCCAGTTGAAGTTGGAAACGGTTACGCATTGGAGTGGCAGCCTGTAGTAGATGGTGATTTTATTCCATCAAACCCTGTTGTTGGAGATACATTTGCCGCTGCAAGCATGGACATACCACTTCTAATTGGAAGTAATCTTGAAGAATGGGCAGAGTATGCCGGACAGACGCATGATGTTAATAGCAAGATTGAATCAGCATTTGAGAAGGCATACATTAATGAAGATGTAGATATTGCAGAGAATACAGATATTATTGTTAGGCAGCCTACTTTGAAAATAATGAAGCATAAAGCTGCTCAAGGTGGTGCTATTGTATATGGTTATGTATTTACATATCAGTCAGGAATTGCAGGAGCTTCCCATAATAGCGAGATACCGTATGTCTTCAGAAATGCATCTGATAATGACAAGCTTACTGACATAATGAGTGGGCTGTGGACTAGCTTCGCACGAACTGGAGTGCCATCATACAAGGGAGTAGAGAAGTGGGCGCCATACACTGTTAAGACTGGCGCAACCATGATACTTGACGAGAAGCCGTATCTTACATATAAGCATGATGAGAAGCTGCTTGATCTAATCAATCCAGGATATAAATACTAGATTGAAAAATAATTGACAAATAAGAGATGATTATGGCATATTTTATGTAGCAAAAAGAAAGGAAAGAGATAATAATGGATAAGAAA
>ONCT01000001.1:0-4214 GCA_900316395.1 uncultured Lachnospiraceae bacterium
CCTAGCGGCCCTAATACAGAGCATGGTAATGGTATATGTAACACAGGGAACCCTTGACAAGCTAAGAAGAGAGCTTTTCTGTCACATGGAGAATCTTCCTATTAGTTATTTCGATACCCATGCCCATGGAGACATAATGTCAGTTTATACTAATGATATTGATACTGTAAGACAGGTAATAAGCCAGGGGCTGCCACAATTTATCAACAGTGCCATAACGATAGTCTCAGTAGTGATCTCTATGTTCACTCTTAACTGGCTTCTTACACTTATATCCCTAGGCATGGTGGCCGTTATGGTCTTAGTAATGAAGAGCCTTGCAGGTAAATCAGGCAAGTACTTTACAGCCCAGCAGAAGAATATAGGAATCGTAAATGGCCATATTGAAGAGATGATGACTGGACAGAAGGTAGTTAAGGTGTTTGGCCATGAGAAAAAGTCCATAGAAGAATTCAAAGTTCTCAACGATGAACTCTTCGATAGTGCTGACAAGGCAAACAGGTTCGCTAACATGCTTGCGCCAGCCACTGCTCAGATAGGAAATGTAAGCTATGTCATAATTGCTGTTGTGGGAGGAATCCTTGCATTAACAGGCGTTACCGGCTTTACCCTGGGAGGTCTGGCAAGCTTTCTAACATTTAACAAGAGCCTGAATATGCCAATTAGTATGGTCTCTCAGCAGTTTAACTTCATTGTAATGGCTGCAGCAGGTGCTAAGCGTTACTTCGATATGCTTGACGAAGAAAGCGAAGTTAATAATGGTTATGTTACCCTTGTAAATGCGAAAGAGGAAAACGGCGAGCTTGTAGAGAGCGACGTTCGTACAGGAATCTGGGCATGGAAGCACACACATCAGGCTGATGGCTCCGTAACCTACGTTCGTCAGCAGGGCGACATTACCTTTAATGACGTGGATTTTGGATATACAGAAGAGAAAACTGTTCTACATAATATTAAACTATACGCGGACCCAGGCCAGAAGATAGCATTTGTTGGAGCTACTGGCGCTGGTAAGACAACAATTATTAACCTAATCAATCGTTTCTATGATATTGATGATGGTAAGATTAGATACGACGGAATTAATATTAATAAGATAAAGAAGGAAGACCTTCGTGCTTCTCTTGGCATAGTGCTTCAGGACACTCATTTGTTCACAGGGACCATTGCTGAGAACATTAGATATGGCAAATTAGATGCCACAGACGAAGAGGTCATTGCAGCCGCCAAGCTGTCTAATGCCCATTCCTTCATTAAGAGACTGCCACAGGGCTATGATACAGTTATTGCTGGAGATGGCGCCAACCTAAGCCAGGGTCAGAGACAGCTGCTTGCCATATCACGTGCAGCCATTGCCGATCCTCCAGCCCTTATATTAGATGAAGCGACAAGCTCTATCGACACCCGTACTGAGAAGAAGATTCAGGAGGGTATGGATAATCTTATGAAGGGCAGAACCACATTTGTTATAGCTCACAGACTTTCTACTATAAGAAATGCGGATTGTATCATGGTTCTCGAGAAGGGACGAATAATAGAGAGAGGCTCTCACGAGGAGCTAATGGAAGAGCAGGGCAAGTATTATAAGCTATATACGGGCAAGATTGTTAATGCGTAATATAGTCCCATCCTATTTATATAGGGTGGGATTTTTTGCACCCAAAATGCTGGTTGAAAGAAAAAATAACAAAAAAATAAAATTTTTATAAAAAAGTGTAAAGTTCTTACAACAACTTTCCGATATTGATATAGAAAAACTATATCTATGGGGATTCTATGTTTATTTTTAACAATAAGTTGTGTTATAATGAAAATAACTATAGGTCTTAAAAGACAAGAAATGCGAGATTAAAATGGTTGAATTAAAAATCAACCAATAAGCATATACCGAAATATCGCGAGAATTCGCGTCTTGCAGGTAGAGGGTATCGCGCCTGTGACGTAGGGGAAAGGAGTACTTTATGGCAAAGTACAAAGAATTCGGAAAGAAAATATTAGCTGTTTTAATGACACTTGCTGTGGTCTTAACAGCAAGCTCTGTTGATATAGAGGCATTAGCGGCGGCGCTAGGAGGTCTTGGGAATCAATCTGGATTCGTTGTTAACAGCGGAGGCGGCATAGGTCAGGTTGTGACTGTGCCTACTGAGTCCGATAATCAGCGTGTTGATAAAGTAAGCTTCGATATAGAGCAGGTGGCTAATCAGTATTACGGATATACATGTACTTTATACGAGAACCCTACAGATGCGTCAGATCTAAACAATCCTGTAAAAGACAGGGGCGTAAAAAGAAAGACAATAAACGGTGAATTCACCGCAACTGAGGCTGGAAAGAAGACCGTAGAGATATCTGTTCCTCACGAAGAAAGTGAGGATCCAATAGTTCTTACTCCAGGAGAGAGCCTTGTTGTTGTCATTGATTTATCAAGCAGGACTAATTGCTATGGCTCGGATTCTGGGGGCAATGGATTCATAAAAAGAAATAGTGGTGAATCTTGGAGCCTTACAGGCAACATCATAAGCGTAACAACATCTGAATATAACTATTCTATTAAAGATGTAACAAAAGTTACAATGAATCCTTCCAAAAAGGCGTTGGCCGTAGGAGAGAAAATACCCCTTAATGGAAGTGTAGAGCCTAAATACAAGAGAAACATCACTTATACAGATGAAAATGACATATTAAAATTTACCAAGGATGAAGCTGGCGCTGCATATGCAGAGGGAAAAGCTTCCGGAGAGACGACTGTTAGAGCCCAAAGCTGCGGTATTAACAGCGAGGCTATGACTATCTATGTACTACAGGCGACTGTTAATGAAGGGGAATATGAGTATACAGGAGCTCCTATTGAGCCCACAGTAGAGGAGTTAAAATGTGGAAGCACTACTCTTGTTAGAGATACTGATTACGAACTTAGCTGCACAGATAATACTAATCTTGGAACAGCCCACTACACAATAACAGGTATTGGTAAATATAGCGGCTATACTAAGTCTGGAACATATACAATAACTAAAGGGCTTATTACAGAAACTATGGTAAGTGGCGGTACATACATTATAGATACTAATACAGACACGCTTACTAGTGCTACTTTGAAAGATAGCGATGCAACCCTTGGAACTGACTTTGTAGCAACAATTGAGAGGAAATCAACTACTCTGACTTCAATAAAATATGAAATAACTGTTACGGGAATCGGCAATTATACTGGCACTCAAACAACCACAAAGGATATAACACCAAGCAGTGAAAGCAAGATAGATATTAATTCCGTACTTAACGCTAAGTTAAAAACAGATAAAGACAAGTACGATTATGACGGAAGTCAGCATAAGCCAGGAAAGGATGACATTACATTTACATATAAAGACGGTTCCTCGCCTGACCCAGCTTTTACCGCGTATACTCTGTCTTATAGTGGTGATTATACTAA
Source organism: uncultured Lachnospiraceae bacterium (assembly GCA_900316395.1). Classification (GTDB taxonomy): domain Bacteria; phylum Bacillota; class Clostridia; order Lachnospirales; family Lachnospiraceae; genus RUG191. The sequence continues at coordinate 3,437 of ONCT01000001.1, forward strand.
TGTAACATCAACAAAACCTAAAGTTATTATTACACCTACTGATTCAAAATTTACAGGAACTATAGAGCTAGAATACAGCATAAAGCCAAGATCCATAGGTGATACCACAATAACATTAGATCCTAATCCTAACTACTATATTCATACAGGTGAGGAGAAGAAACCACCTGTTACTGTCACATATAATGATGACACAAAAGATTTAGGAACTGATTACACCTTGCTCTATAGCAATAATGTTGATATAGGACAAGCTACAGTTACCATTACTGGTAAAGGTAACTTCACAGGAAGCACAACACAGACATTTAATATTATTCCTGATTTTATAAACGACGCAACCATATCGTTAGCTGGATATGAGACAAATCATACTACTAACTTCGTTACAGCTTATAAAGTGAATTATAATGGAAAGCAACAAAAACCGACTGTTAATTGGCTTAGACTAGGCGAAACGGAACTTACTGAGAATGTGGATTATTCCGTAGATTATTCTCTTAATACTGATGTGGGAACTGGTGAAGTGAAAATTACTGGGCTAGGAACATATGCAAGTGAGACAAACAAATTTACGGTTAAATTCACTATAGAGCCTAAAGCCCTTACAGGTAGTGTATCCATGAGTCAACAAGCGCACCAGTATAGTGGAGATCCTATAACACTAGGTACAAATGAGTACAGTGTCTACGATGGCTCAACAAAACTTACAAAGGATAAAGATTATACTATTGACTATGAAAATAATATCAATGCAGGAACTGCTACAATTAAAGCA
>ONCT01000001.1:4231-116295 GCA_900316395.1 uncultured Lachnospiraceae bacterium
ACAATATCTCCGTTCGTTATAAACGATGATAATATTACGGTAGAGGGTATAGTTAATAAAGGATATACAGGAAATCCTCAGACACAGGACAATCTTGTTGTTAAACTGAATGGAAAAACACTCACCAAGGATACTGATTATACCTTATCATACAAAGACAACACCAATGTAGGAACTGCAACTGTTACAATAACAGGCGCGGGTAATCTTACAGGTAGCGCTGACAGGGAATTTGAGATTACACCTAAGTCTATGACAACTCTTACATATACAGTTGGAGGAAAGCCTTGTAGAGATCAGGGAGATTATTTACAGGCGGATTTTGTAGGATATTACACTGGGGAACAGGTTATACCAGAGGTAGTAGTCAAGGATGGAGATACTGTTGTAGATTCATCTAATTATACATTGCAACCCATTAATGCAATTAACGTGGGAACAGCCTATATCAACGTAATTGGTAAAGGCGCATACCAGAAGTCATCTGTTCAGATTAGATATGAGATTAAGAAGATATCGATAGATGATGCCACAATTGAGTGGGACGGAACATCCAGAGTAGATACAGATGACAAGATTAGACCAAACGTTACGGTTAAGGTTCCAGACACTATGGCGGCTTCTGGTTACAGAGTGCTTAAAGAAAACACAGACTATGAGATAAAATCAACTGTTACTGCAGCAGGTCCTAATCTGCAAGCTACAGTTGAGGGAATTAACAATTATGAGGGCTCACAAATTGTTAATTATAGTCGTGGATTCGATATAGCGACTGTTGGGCGAGAGTATTTGTACTATCCAGGAACAGATACTGCAATTACTAAGGATTCTTCGGGAGATTACACATATTCATATATAGGTAAGCAGCATCCTAAGATTAATGTGCGTAATAAAGCCGGTGGTGAAATAAGCGGTATTGACTATAATTATAATGTGCTGAGTGGGGATGGCTATAAAGCAGAGAGTGTAGTAACAGTAACAGCGGAAGCTGTCAACAATGTAGATTACTATGGTAAAATGACATTTTCCTATAGAGTAGCAAAGAAGGATCTATCGGAATACATCCCGGGATTGCCAGATAGCAACATATCTGTAACAGATGGTAACAATCTAACAAATCCTTGGATATATGATTATGATAGCAAGACTAAGACGGTAAATCCAATATTAACCTATAATTTGTTGCCAGAAGGGGCAAGGGACTTAGTTAAGGATACGGACTTTACGGTAAGCGAGGATACAGTTGGACCAGATGTAGTTGCAAGCAAAGAAGTAACAATTACAGGAAAGGACAATTACAAAGGCACGAAGACTATATCTTACAAGATAAACGCTTGTGATATGGGAGATAACAATAAGGTCAGGGTCTCAGATATTAGTAGTCAGGATTATACAGGGTCAGCGATTGAGCCTGATATTGTTGCAGAACTTTGGGATGGAACAGAGTGGAGGCGTATAAGCACTAAAAGCGGATATACCGTTGAATATGAAAATAACACTAATCCGGGACCTGCAACGGTTACATTGACGGGTACAAAGAATTTTACCGGAACAAGGAATACCACATTTACAATTAAGAAGGCTACAATAGATCAGAATATAAAATGTGATAAGATACCTGATGTAATGTATGACGGAAACGACCAAACACCGTTACCTTCAAATGTAATGTATAACAACAGACCGCTGACACTTGGAGTTGATTATGAAGTATTCTATCATGATACCAACAAGGTGGGCATTGGAACTGTAGATTCTGCGGGCAATCATAGCGGACCTTGTGTTGAGATAAGAGCTAAGGATACGGGGCCGTATGAAGGAAAAGCATTTATTCCATTCACTATAAGAGGTGAAATAAATGACAGTAACCTGTTCGAGATAGGTTCCCTTGAGGACAAGTATTATATCAATAGTGAATACGACATAGATGTGTCTGGATTTAGTGTAAAATACAAAAAAGATGGTACATTATTACCAAGCGCATACTGGGAGTTGAAGAAACCATCAACTATCGCTCCTGGCAAGGAGAATCTTACAATAGTTGGCTTGGGACCAATGGACGGAGAGGTTCGAAAAGAAGTAAGCCTAATTGGTAGCTTGGAGCAGGTTACGATAGAAGGATTAGAACAAGAATATAGCTATACTGGTTCAGATATTAATCTTGATCTTAGAGTTTATTTTGGAACTAAGAAGTTAAGAGAAGGTACAGATTATACTATAACCCATTCTTCTGAAGAAGGATATCTGAAGAATGTAGGAAAGAAGAAGATTACAATAGAACCGGCAAAGACAGAAGCGCAGGGTGGCTTCATAAAGGATGGTACTAGCCAGGATTCAGATGATTTCTATATCAAGTATAATCTGAATGAAGCTGAAATTACATTGCCAAGCGATACTGATTTTAATTATGTATATAATGGTGAGCCTAAAGAACCTCACCCACCTGTGGATGGAGTAAAGGTTAGAAATCATCCGTTAACAGAAGGTGATGATTATGAGGTTGGCTGGTCATACAATGTAAACGCAGGAACTGCTACAATGACAGTAACTGCGAAAGAAGGAAGTCCAAATACTAAGAGCGGAACATTTAAGAGCAAGCAATTTACAATAGAGAAAGCTTCCTTAGCAGATGCTACTGTAACCTACGGAACATATCCATTCAATTGGACTGAGCAGAAGCCAGCTCCTGTAGTAACCTTAATTGGCTTCACAGACCCTCTTAGGGCAGGAGTTGATTATGTAATAGAAGGATATCCTTCAGATACAACTAGTGCGGGGGATAAGCCTGTTACAATCAAGGGAATTGGTAACTTTAAGGACAGTAAAGTAAGTCAGTATACAATAGATGCTGTTAGCCTCGCTAGTGATACTGTGACTCCTTTTGTAAGTGATGCCCTCTATGCAGGAGGTGATAAGGTTACACCTGAGCATAGTATTATGTATCTAAACAGAACACTTACTGAGAATGTAGATTACAAGATAAGATATAATACTGACCCTAGAAATCTTGGAGATTATACTATATACTTTGACGGAATGACTAAGGAAGAAGGAGGCTCAGGTAACTTTATAGGAACAATCTCAAGAGATTTCAAAGTGGTTGAAACAGACCTCAACAATAGCAAGGTAAGTATGTTGAATACATCAAGCGAATATACGGGTGCCCCAATAGTTGCTGATGTAGAAGTTACCATAGACAAGGGAGATGGTACTTCACGTACTCTTGTTAAGGGTCAAGATTACACCATAACCTATAATGATGGTCAGGATATGGTGAATGCAGGACCATATACAGTCAAGATTGAGGCGGTTCCTGATAGTGGATATAAAGGAATTAAAACTGAGATATATACAGTTACGCCTAGGTCCCTTAATGGTGCTAATATTCATATAGAATATAATCCTGACCAGGAATATACAGGACAGCCTGTTGAGCCAGTAGTGTCTATTACAGATGATACAAGGGAAGATTCGCCAGTTCCGGTTGTTCTAACACAGGGACAGGATTATACCGTTACATATGCTAACAATGTTAATGCGGCGCCTGCAACGGCAACTAATCCGCCTACTATTATAATAACAGGTAAAGGAAACTACGCCGACCCAGAAACTGGAGCAGTTAATAAAGCATTTAACATAGGTCATCCACTAGGTGGACTAGAAATAGTCCTCGATAGCTATCAATACACTTATGATGGTCAGCTTCACCAGCCTGAAGCACAGGTTAAGAGAGGAGACACAATACTAACAGAAGGTGTAGATTATGAGAAATCATATTCTAATGATGATGGATCATCTCTTAATGCTAATGCTGGAGGAAAGCTTGTAACTATTACTGGTAAGGGTGGCTACTATCAATTTACTTCAAGACAATACGATATTGTGCCGAAGGTAGCTAATGCCAACAAGATTAAGATTGAACCTAACCTGCTTAAGGACGAAAGCGGTAATTATTATAGCGTATATACAGGAGCTGATATTGAACCATCAGTAACAATTTATGATGAGGAAATATCAAGCGCTATACCGGTAGACCCAAGTAATTATGATGTAGCATATGTACGCAACAAGGATATGTCCACACCGACTAATCCAGCACTAATCAAGATAGTGTTCAAGAATAATTACGCAATGGGTGCAGAATCCTACACAATGCCTTTCTACATTAAGGCTAAGACGATTGAGACAGGATTCGAAGCGTATTTGCCAGGTGGTTCCCAATACGCATATACAGGTAATGAGGTTGAGCCTGAAGTAATCGTTAAGCCTACATCCTTAGATACAGTAGAGGGTGAGTTAATAGAAGGTGTTGATTATACATTAACTTATATTAATAATGTTAACGCAGGAACAGCCAGCGTTGTTGTAACTGGAATCAACAATTATTCGGGCGAAGTAGTATTACCGTATAATGTAGTAGCTAATCTAAATGATTCAACTATAATTGCACCAGACCAGTTCTACACTGGTACAGAGGTTCATGCACCTCTTACCATAACATGTGGTGGTAATACATTAGTTGAAGGAATAGATTATGCTGTAACATACACTTCTGACGATAATTGGCAGACTAGAGGAACAGCTACAGTTACATCTCTTCAGCCATATTACGCAGGAACGGTAACGAAGGATTACAACATATTATTTGATCCTACAATACTTAAGGTGGTAGGATACGCTAATGAGTATGCATTCACAGGTGGACCAATTAAGCCTGACTTCAAGATTGTAACACCAGATGGTCAGGAGATACCGTATAATCCTGAAGACATAACATATTACAACTCAAGCACAGGATTTGGTGATTGCACAAGTATTGGTACTGTAACAGCAACCATTCCACTAAATATAGGTGATAAGGCTTGCGAACTTAAGGCGGTATATGATATTATAGGTAGAAATATTAACCTATGTAATATCGTTCCACTGTACGACAACGTATATACGGGTAACAAGCTGTATCCACCAGTAATTATTAGGAATGAGCAGGGCGACCTGCTTACAGAAGGTGTAGATTATACACTAGAGTATTCTAATAACATTTACCCAGGAGTTGGTAAGATAGTTATTACTGGTAAGGGCAATTACATTGCTTCAGTAACGAAGTACTTCAACATTATTGCTCCTAATATGCTAGGTTTAACAGCAGCACCTGAAGGTGACAATGCAGTTAAGCTAAGCTGGTTAAGAAATGCAAGAATTACAGGATACGAGATTTACTCAGGAGACTGTTCGGTGAAATACGGTTCAACTAGCGACACCACATTTACGGTAACAGGACTAAAGCAGGCTACAGATTATGAATTCAAGGTAAGAACATATATCACAGCAAATGGTAGAACATCTTATGGAGAGTTCAAGTCAGTAACAGGTCATTCTGGAATGGCCAAACCTGAGATAACAGTTCAATCTCTTGCAAGACAGAGAGCAACAATTAATTGGACATCAGCTGGAAATGTAACAGGATACGAGATATACAGAGGCTCTTCAGCCACTGGTACATTTAGCAAGATTGCTGTAATGCCTAGCAGTGCAGGCGGATATAGCGATTCTAATCTCGTAAGCGGCGGAACATACTATTATAAGGTTAGAGCATATGATAAGGTTGGAGAGAACCAGTTCGTATATGGTTATTTCTCAGACCCGAAGGCAGTAACTATTAGATAGGGTGTTGGACGTGGCTTCATCAGAAGAGATTAAAGAAGAAGTTAATACAAATAAGCAGGACGATAATAAGTTTCGAATTGGAGAGTTTGTCTTTGATACATTTCATGAATACAGAGACGGACAGGAGGATTTGAAGAAAATCGAATGCATTAATAATGAACTTGATATACATGATCCCAAGGTAGCGGTGCGACTCTATAACATGATTCGCACCGGGGAGATTGTATTCAAGAGTCCTATTGGCGACAAGTTCTACGCTCATATTGCCGATATCGTGGCTGACAAATCTGTTGGCTTGATTGAGGTTAATGACGCTGTAGATGAGGCTGAGGACAAAACTAAGAGATCTAAGATAATTGGCATAGTCTTTATAGGCTTGGCAGTTATCTTTTTTGCGTATTTTGGGATTGCAGAGATATCGGACATGGTATCTACGAGGAAGATGGCGCAGCTACAAAATGAGAAGAGCAATTACACTAAGACAGATGATAGCGAGGTGAAATCTCAGGTTACTAACAATGAGATTGCGGCCATTAACAGCAGGGTGGTGGATCCTAAAACACTTACAATTTTGCCGGAATATCAGCCGTATCTTGCACAGAACCCTGACTTCGTAGGGTGGCTTGTGGTGCCAGACACCCAGGTTAACTATCCGGTGTGCCAGAGACAAAATGATAATGATTATTATCTAAATCATGGATTTGATGGCAAGGAGGATTCCACAGGAACATTATTTATGGATTATCGCTGTGATTATATTAATCCAACCACCAATACTATTATATATGGCCACAATATGAATAATGGCTCCATGTTCGGTGAATTGAAGAAATATCTAGAAGAGGATTTCTATAAATCACATAAGATAATATCTATGGATACCTTATATGAGCATAGACAATACGAGGTTGTAGCGGTGTGCTTGTCAGAGGTTCAATACCAGGATGATAACAATTTCCGTTATTATAACTTTATTAATGCTGACAGCCCAACGGAGCTAGACGCATTTATCAGAACAATTAAGAACTTATCTGTCTATGGAAGCAACATAGACATACAAAAAACAGACAAATTATTGACATTATCTACTTGCAATAACTATACTGAAGATGGTAGACTATTTATAGTAGCCAAACGAGTAAAATAGTAGTATAATATACAAGATGTAGTTTGAATATTGTATTAGTACGGAGATAAGGTGAGATGAAGACAGGTACAAAAATAGGTTTAGTCTTAATTGCGCTATCCATCGTGTTATCAATATGGGTAATAGTTGGAGGCAGTTCGGATGCAGACTATCAAGAAGGGGATTTTATTCTAAGCGACGACGGAACTGTTGCAATACAGTACGTTGGTTCAGGAGGAAGCGTAACTGTTCCAGATGGAGTTGTGACTCTCTCAGACGGACTCTTCAAGAATAATCCATCTATTACCAGCATTTACATGCCGGACTCAGTTAGCGTATTAGGTGCTGAGGTGTGTTCAGGATGTTCCCAGCTTCAATCAGTTGATTTGAGCAGCAATATATCTAGCATTCCTTCAAATGCATTTAGAGAGTGCTCGGGACTTGTATCAGTCTCATTGCCTGGCGTAGGATCTATTGGTTCTAATGCCTTTTACGGATGCTCGACACTGGGTTCTGTAACAATCCCGGCTAGCTGTACAAGCATTTCATCATCTGCCTTTGCTAATTGTGATAACTTAAGTGAGATATCAGTAAGCTCAGGCAATGCTAATTATTCAAGCTCAGACGGATGCTTATATAACGCATCTAAGACAAGATTAATATTTGTCCCAGGTGGCAAGTCATCTGTGTCAATTGCAAGCACATGTACAACAATTGGTTCTGGAGCATTTGCTGATGCCTATTATGTATCAGACCTTACAGTTCCAGAGTCAGTAACAACAATAGAAGAAGATGCTTTTAGCGGTTCGGGAATTAGAACAATCACAATTCCAGAGTCAGTAACAAGCATCGGAGGACAGAGTGGATGGAGTCCTTCTACAATTTATGGATACGCTGATTCCGCAGCAGAGACATTTGCGAAAAATAACAGTATTCCATTCGTAGTCCTTGGACCAGGACCTGGCCCAGAGCCAACACCTCCAGGACCAGAACCTACACCTACTCCAGACCCAGAGCCAACACCTTATGTGCCAACACCAGGAGATGTTGTTAATCCAGATGGTACAGTATCAAGGGCTGATGGAACAGTTGTTGACCCAACTACTGGTCGTGTTATCAGAGGTGGTACAGGAGCAACAGGAAGCAGTCATACTAAGGATGCCACACCAGGAACGGCTGATGGCGACCTTGATCCAAGATACTTCCTATGTATTGCAGTATTCCTAGGCGGTGCTGGATGTATTGTATATGCTAGACATCGCAAGACGAAATACATCAAGAATAAGAAATAATATACAAAATGTTGATAATAAGTATAAGATATGCTAATATTTTAGTGAATATATATAAGAGGTGACTAATATGGCTAAAATACTTGTTGTTGACGACAATGATTATACAAGACTAATGTTACAAGGAATTCTTGTATCGGAAGGTCATGATGTGGTAAATGCGAAGGATGGCGAAGAGCTTATCTCAGCTTATGATGCCAATAATCCTGATGTAGTAATGCTTGACGTGGTTATGCCTAATGTAGATGGAATTACAGCAGCGAAAGAGCTGTTGAAGGTACATCCTGATGCTAAGGTAATTATTGAATCTGCTCAGCATGTTTCTCAAGTGCAGAAGGAAGCAGAAGACATTGGAATTATAGGATATGTTACGAAGCCATTTGATGTGGAGAGCATATCGGCAGTTATAAAGAAGGCATTAGAGAGTTAATGTCAGGTATAATTAGAATAATATTAAGGCGTAGCTTGATGCTACGCCTTATTTAATTCGCATCAGACTAGACATAAGTAGCTCCGCGCTCATAGAGAAAATCGCGCGTGAGTCCTATAGCAATACAGATACTGGTATAATTCAAGTAATCAGACATTAACAGAATTCATAGATGGATGAAGAGTGAGCGCGGGTATTTTTATTAAGTATAGGTTTAATTAACGAGGTGGTGTTGATTGAATTAGGAGAGAACTGGGTTTCTAGAGCTACACCACTCCTAGGGGCGTAGTGGCAGCCACCCTTGCCTATATCGTCGTTAGATAAGTAGTTACCAGTGTAAAGCTGAATACAAGGGGCGCTTGTATATATGTTAAGGCTCATGTCCTTGTATGATAATGTTGCCGCTGGAACACTAAGCTCTTCAGTTTCATTAAGTGGATTGGAACAATTATCATTAAGAACGTAATTATGGTCGTATCCATTGCCGAATATAAGCTGCTCAAACTCATCATTGATCTGTGCGCCAATTTTCTTGGCAGTTCTAAAGTCCATAGGGGTAGAGGCCACATTAGATATTGTGCCATCACATATTGCGTGCTCATCGCAAGGTGTATAAGTATCTGCATTAATTATTAATTCGTGACTTAATATATTTCCTTCGTCATGCCCTGCCAGATTAAAGTAGCTATGATTAGTTGGATTAAATAATGTATCCTTATCGCTTGTGCAATAGTAGTCAATTCTTAGCCTATTGTCTTCAACCGAATACTTTACATCGAAGGAACGCTTTCCTGGCATTCCCATATCCATATCATCACACTCAATATGAAAGCTAACTGAAGTATCATCAGCTTCTGTCACTTCCCACAATCTCTTATGTAATGGCTCGAAGCCACTATGAAGATTATTCTCCCCATCGTTCTTATCCAATTTATACTCAACACCGTTAAGTGAGAACATCGCGCCCTCTATTCTATTGGCATTAGGAAGCACACAGGAGCCAAAGCAAGGTGGATTATCAAAATAATCCTCCATCCTCTCATATCCAAGCACCACATCCCTCTCATCGCCATTACTATCTCGCACCCATAGATTCAACAGCGTGCATCCGTAATTGCTAATTCTAGCTTTAATTTTCTTGCTCTTAATGGTATAATACTTTATTTTGTCTATAGAATATCTCATATTATTCCTCCGTGTATATATATAATTGCTATTTTGCATTATTTGTGTAATTCATACTTGTTTTGCACTCGCGACAGAGTAGATAGCTAAGTAAGCGTATTGTCGCAAGCTTAGAATATGTTAGTGATTGATAATTGAGGAAAATTTCCGGCAAGGATGCCGGAAATAGATTCTCATCGCCTGGATGGCGAATTGAGAATCGGTTTCCGTCTGATTGTAAATAGGGAGTACATATTAATCACTTACATATTCTTAGCGAAGAGACACCAGCATACTTAGCTATCTGCTCTGTAGTGAGTGCAAAAATATATAATACACATTAGTCTATATATCATAATACACTTTATGTTATAATAAGTCTAAAGTTTTTATCTATGAATACAGGGGGAGTTAATAATGCAAGATAGCAATGTCAAATATTTGAATATGTTGTCCAAAGAGTACCCTACAAAGCAGGCGGTGTGCAGGGAGATTATCAACCTGAATGCCATTTTGAATCTGCCTAAGGGAACTGAGCATTTCATGAGCGACTTACATGGCGAATACGAAGCATTTCTGCACATTCTCAACAACTGTTCTGGTGTTGTTAAGGAGAAGGTGGACTTAGCATTCGGCGATTCACTGCTCTGCAAAGAAAAAGGCGATATATGTACCTTAATCTATTATCCAAGAGAGAAGCTGAAGATGCTTCATAAGGAGCGTGAACTTACAGATGAGTGGTACAAGATGACCCTTAATCAGCTGATTGAGGTGGCAAGGAACCTGTCTTCTAAATACACTCGTTCCAAGGTGAGAAAGGCTATGCCAGCGGATTTTGCATATATTATCGACGAGCTAATCCACGTGCAAAAGGACGAAGACGACAACCAGGTTCTCTACCACAAGAAGATATTAGAGACAATCCTGGCTCTTAATAATGGTGACGAATTCATAGTGGCTCTAGCAGGTCTTATTAAGCGCCTTGCTGTTGACCACCTTCATATTGTAGGCGATATTTTCGACAGAGGTGCAAATGCTGATAAGATTATGGATCTTCTTATGGAGCATCATTCCATTGATATTGAATGGGGTAACCATGATGTGCTATGGATGGGGGCTGCGGCAGGCTCCGCGGCATGTATTGCCAATCTTGTTCGCAACAATCTTAAGTACAAGAATATTGAGATTCTCGAGAATGGCTACGGCATTTCCCTTAGAAATCTCGTGCTTTTCGCACTTGAGACCTATGATGAGAAAGACCCAATTCAGGCTGCCTACAAAGCCATGTCTGTAATGCTACAGAAGGTTGAGGGAGCAGTAATTGCTGCCAATCCGGATTTTGGAATGGAGGATAGAAGGCTTCTTCACAGGGTCAACTGGGATGATTATACCATCGAGCTAGATGGTAAGACATATGAGCTCAACACTCATGATTTCCCAACAATTGACCCAACTAATCCTTATGTCTTATCTCCAGAAGAGAAGAAGATAATGGATGATTTGGTGGTTGATTTTACAAGTGGTGAGCGAATCAGACGCCATGTGGATTTCCTATATGACAAGGGGGGAATATATAACATTTACAATCAGAACCTCTTATACCATGGCTGCGTTCCCCTTGATGAAAATGGTAATTTTGATACGGTAATGGTGGATGGCACTCCTGTATCTGGCAAGGCATACTTCGACGCAGCTGAGGAGGTTGCAAGACGCGCATTCTATATGCAGAGTCGCGACGAGTTGATTAGGTCTCGTAACAAGTCAAGACACGATAAGGACCTTGACTTTATGTGGTATCTATGGGGCGGCCCTAAGTCGCCTATGTGTGGCCGCCAGGTTAAGACCTTTGAGAGAACATATATTGACGATAAGACAACGTGGGAAGAGCCACAGGATCCTTACTACAAGTATCATTACGAGGAGCGCTATGTAAGGATGATTCTTAATGAGTTTGGCTTGTTTTCTGACATTTCCCATATCATTAATGGCCATACGCCTGTTAAGCTTGGCAAAGGTGAGGTGCCAGTAAGGGCTAATGGCAAGCTCTACGTTATTGATGGCGGCTTCTCTAAGGCCTACCACAAGTCAACCGGCCATGCGGGATACACACTTATATACAATTCCCATGGACTAAGGCTGATGTCACATAATCCGTTTACAGGAGTTGAGCAGGCCCTGATTCACAACGACGATATTGAATCGGAATCTAACATGGTGGAAGTAGAGAAGACACGTGTAATGGTAAGAGATACAGATATTGGTAAAGGTATCCTAGAAGACATCAAGGATCTTGAAGAGCTCCTTATGTGTTATAGAACAGGCGAGATTAACGAATTAGATTAGTAGCAAAAAGAGTCTCATATCGGATGGCAACGATCCGTTACGAGACTCTTTTTAAAAAGAAAGGAGGTAAAATGAACTCTTGATTTAATTATAAGGCAAACCGCTATAGTATGACAAGTCGCCTAATGATTCAAACAGTTTATCTAAATTCTCTTCTTTTTCTTCCTTAGACAATTCTCTTGATATTGTCTGAGAATTAGAGTAATAATGTATTCTTTCTTCGAAGGTCTTCGAAGCTTTATCAATCAAATCATATACGCTATCAGAGCTTTTTCTTCGTCTGTCCCATGGATTAGCCCATTTCTTGTGCCCTAGGTTACATGGATCCTTGTATTTTACGAAGTTGTCATTTGGCACCATAGGCGAGATAACCGCATGTCCCGTAATAGCGCGCTCTATAAAGCGAAGGAATACCTTTTTCCTACCAGTCTTATCCTTCATAAGGTTAGCCTCGAGTGTCATAGAGGAAATGGCGTGACGGATAATGAACAGCAAAGTCTTATTCTCCGGGAACACCTGCTTGATAGCGCGATATAATAGCAAGGAGATAATAGTGTGCTCCTTAACAGTCATTTTAATAGTATCCCCCATCTTGAACTCGCTAGGCTTCATATGAAGATAGTGACGAAGCAAAGCGTTGTCAATGTCGGTTTCAAGGAATACGTGAATTCCGAAATCATACAGCTTCTTGTCCTCGTGCTCCTGATTCTTCGTTCTATAATAAATGTAAGGATGAACAGTAGAATCAAGCGTATAATGACCTATGAATCCGGCGATATATGCATCAGCAATAAGTCGGTGCTCTTTCTTAATTAACTTATTTCTGGATTTAATAAGTGCATCGAAGAACTCATTTGTCTTGCTTTCGTGAATAACATTTCCAATATTCTTATCATACATAACCCATGCTGGTACATAATAGAAGAATACGTCAGGACCCTGAAGCCCCATATGGAATGACTGAGGATACTTAATTAGATATTGTTCATACTGATTCGGCGCGAAATTCGCTAATGTCTCACGACCGAATAGATAATGTGATTTAAAACCTGGCATATAAAAACCCCCGAATAACTACAATTTAATACGCACCGGGCTGCGCCCAGAATGCTGTTGCACCCCTACTTCGTAGGCATGCAACATATAACGCACCGGGCTGCGCCCGGAATGCTGTCGTAAGGGATCCTCCCACTTCGTGGGTCCTTACTTACGACATATTATATCACATTGTTATAAATACAACAAAAAGAACAACTAAAATGTTAAAAAATATACAAAATACTACTAGAATAATAGGCGTAAATAAGGTATATTATAATTTGCGCTTTTTATAGGAGGATGGTAATGGCTACGATAACAAATAATATATCTCACGCTGCAGAGCGAAAAACATTTGAGATTCTTGTGAACAAACTTGTCAAGAAATTAAACAAAAAAGAAGATGTTAATGAAAGGACTAAGGTATATCTTAAGATTATCGACTCAACAGTTAAATTCTGGGGTAAAGAGGATACTAACTTAGAGAAGCTCGATAAGGTAAGAGAATACTTCAAGAATCCTGAGAATAGATGGGTGAAGTTCTTAAACCAGATTATTGACGAATCGGACCCGAACTGCGTTAAGACACTTGTTGTCAATCTCGGATACGAGGCGTTCCTTCGTGGAACCAAGATGATTCGTCAGAATCGTAAAATATATAACTGTAACATCCCTTGGCTAATTCTCTTCGACCCAACAGATGCCTGCAATCTTCATTGTACAGGCTGCTGGTCAGGAACATACGGCCACAAGAACAATCTGACCTTCGAAGAGATGGACAAGATTGTAACTGAGGGTAAGGAGCTTGGAACATACCTTTATCTTATGACAGGTGGTGAGCCAACTGTTCGTAAGGCTGATATATTGAAGCTTGCAGAGAAGCATAGCGAGTGCTACTTCGCATTGTTTAGTAACTCAACTCTAATCGACGATGATTTCTGCAAGGAAATTGTAAGATTAGGTAATATCACATTCCTGCTTTCGGTGGAAGGCTCAGAAGAGACTAACGACGAGCGTCGTGGAGAAGGTCACTACGCAGCTGCCATGAAAGCAATGGATTTGTTCAAGAAATACGGAATTATATTCGGAACATCTATCTGTTACACACGCAACAACATTGAAGCTGTAACTGATGAGAAGTTCTTTAGATTCTTGGCTGACAAGGGTGCAAGATTCGGCTTCTACTTTCACTATATGCCAATTGGTGGCAATGCAGCACCTGAGCTAATGCCAACAATGGAGCAAAGAGAGGCAATTATCGACAAGATTCGCTGGGTAAGAACAGGTGACAACGACATCGGCTTCTTCCCAATGGATTTCCAGAACGATGGCGAGTTCGTAGGCGGCTGTATCGCAGGTGGACGTAATTATTTCCATATTAATGCCCAGGGCGATGCTGAGCCATGCGTATTTATACATTTTTCAAATACTAATATTAAGACTCACAGCATATTAGAGATGCTTCAGAGTCCGCTGTTCAAGGCATATCATGAGGGACAGCCATTTAACAGGAACATGCTTAAGCCATGTCCAATGCTTGAGAATCCGGAGCTTCTCAAGGAAATTGTTAAGAAGACTGGTGCCCATGGAACTAACGCCGAGTGTGCAGAGAGCGTAGATGAGCTATGTGCGAAATGTGAAAACTACGCTAAGGAGTGGAGCCCAATTGCAGACGATATCTGGGCTAAGCAGTCACATACCTTCAGACCATACGAGAATTACTCTCAGGAGAAGAGGGAGCATCCAGAGCTTGCAGCTTTCGAACACGTAGACGCCCCTAAGGGACTTGACCTTGATAATCTACATGTATAATTGCGTAATTTGTACTTGAAAATATAGTTGAATCGTAATACAATAAAATCGCTACGTTTTGGTGTGAGTAGCGGAAGAGGTATTGTAATGTTTGTAGGACGAAAGAAAGAATTAGAGGCTCTAGATAGCTTCTATAATAGTAATAAGAAGCTTCTGTGCCTTAAGGGACAGGTAGGAATGGGCAAGACTACTCTACTTCGGGAGTTTGCCAAGGATAAGAAGCACATTTTCCATATTGCTTATCCAACTACTGATGTAGGACAGCTAGTCCTATTCGCCCGAGCAATTGGAGAGATATATGAGATGCCACGATTTGCCAATACGGCTAATCTCGAGGCATTAAGTGATGAATATGAGATGATTCCTGACCTTCAGGGACTCCTTGATATGGTGGAGGAGCAAGCCGGCGGCGAGAAGCTGTTACTCATAATTGATGAGTATTATAACTTCGCTAAGGCTGATGCCACATACGATAAGATTCTTCATGAATATGTAACTGACAAATGGGCTGACAAAGATATCAAGCTCATTATGTGCGGCGATTCCTATCTTGCCATGGATAAGCTTGTGCTTGGCAAGAAGGCCATTTGGAAGGATGTTGATAAGGACATCATAGAGTTGAAGGGCATGGGATTTTATGATTCCTGCGAGTTCTTCCCTGACAGAGACGGCGAGGAGCAGGCCTTCCTTTATGGATTGACTGGTGGAATTCCACAGCACCTATCCAAGGTAGAGGGTGATCTTGAAAATGTTGCAAGGGAGCTTTTCTTAAAGCCAGTACATCAGGCTGGACTTATGCCGGAAGCTACCATGAGCATCGACTTAAGGGAATTATCTTATTATAATAGAATTCTTATGACACTCGCTCAGGGCAACGAGAGAGTCAATCAGATATCGGCTCTTGTTAACAAGCCTAAGGACGTAGTTGTTCCATATATGAATACTCTTATGAGTATAGGTGTTGTGGAGAAGAACAACGCCATTACAGAGAAGAACAATCGTAAGAAGACAAGGTATGATATTGTTAATACGAATTTCTTATTCTGGTACAGATACATAGCGCCTAATATTGATTGGTACTATGATGGCAGAATAAGGCAGATGTGGTCTGAGTTAATCGAGCCAGAGGTAGCTGATTTCATGAAGACTGTATTCGTTCGCATGTGCAAGGAATACATTAAGAGAGAGGCTGACGAAGGCAGAATGCCATTTACTGTAGATGATATTGGTAACTGGTGGGAGAATGACGAGGACAAAGGTACGAGCGCAGGTTTCGACCTAGTGGCCCTTGGACAGTGCAAGGATAAGCCATGTACAGTATTCGGAAGATGCTACTATGTAGATGACCCAATTGAGATGGCTACACTCAAAGACTTAATTGAGATGACTAAGCACGTATCTGCTAAGGGTGATGTATTCTATATCGTATTTGCCAAGAATGGCTTCCACGAGAATACACTAACAGTTGCTGGAGCCATTAAGAATATCATGTTAATAAGCCTTGAAGAGGTGAAAGGAAAGTAATAATGACAAATCTTGAATTGCAAAAAAAGGCGTTGCAGATTAGACGAGACATAATTAGAGGAACTCATGCTGCTAAGGCTGGACATCCAGGTGGAGCATTGTCCTCAGCAGAAGTATTTGCATTTCTATATTTTGAAGAAATGAATGTGGATGCTAACAACCCTAATGACCCAAAGAGAGACAGATTCGTTCTGTCAAAAGGTCATTCTGCACCAGGACTATATAGTGCACTTGCCCTCAAAGGATTTTTCCCAAGAGAGGATATATTAACACTTCGTCACATTGGCTCACATTTACAGGGTCATCCAACACTTGGCTACACACCAGGCGTTGACATGTCAAGTGGTTCCTTAGGACAGGGTGCATCAGCATCCCTTGGAATGGCAATGGCTGCAAGGATAGATAAGATGGATTATAGAGTGTACGCCCTTCTTGGTGACGGCGAGATTCAGGAAGGTCAGGTCTGGGAAGCTGCAATGTTCGCAGGCGCCAGAAAGCTTGATAATCTATGCTGGATTATAGATAACAATGGACTTCAGATTGATGGAGCAATTGAAGATATTAATTCTCCATATCCTATAGGTGATAAGTTCAAAGCATTTAATTTCAATGTAATAGAAGTTGACGATGGTCATGATTTTGACAAGCTAAGAGCTGCATTTCTTAATGCAAGGAAAACTAAGGGAATGCCATCAGTAATCGTTTTGAAGACAATTAAGGGCAAGGACATCTCCTTTATGGAAAATGTTGTTGGCTGGCATGGCGTCGCTCCAAAGGACGACGAGGCAGCTAAAGCCTTAGAGGAATTAGATAAGCTTGAGGAGGAACTATGTCAGAATTAAAGAGAATCGCCACAAGACAAAGCTACGGCGAAGCCTTGGCAGAGCTTGGCGAGACAGATGATAGAATCGTAGTATTAGACGCAGACCTTGCTGAGTCAACTAAGACAGCAATATTCGGCAAGAAATTTCCGGATAGATTTATAGATTGTGGAATAGCAGAAGCTAATATGGTAAGTATGGCAGCAGGACTTGCTACCTGTGGCAAAATCCCATTCTGTTCAAGCTTCGCAATGTTCGCAACAGGACGTGCATACGAGCAGATAAGGAATTCCGTAGGATATCCTCATCTTAATGTGAGAATCGCAGCAAGTCACGCAGGAATCTCCGTTGGAGAGGACGGAGCAACACATCAGTGTATAGAAGATGTGTCTCTTATGCGTAACATTCCTGGCATGACAGTGCTTTGCCCAGCAGATGATGTTGAGACTAAGGCATGCATCAAGGCGGTAATGGATGTGGACGGACCATGCTATATCAGACTTGGAAGACTTGCAGTTCCTGCATACAACGATGCTGATAATTACGAGTTTAACTTATATGAAGCACCTATCCTTCGCGAAGGAGATGATGTGACATTATTTGCAACAGGCTTAGAGGTTATTGAAGCATTGCAGGCAGCCGACATGCTATCTGAGGAAGGCATCGAGGCTCAGGTGGTAAATGTACATACAATCAAGCCACTTGATGTGGATACAGTAGTATCCTGCGCTAAGAAGACAGGCAAGGTTGTAACTATTGAAGAGCATTCAATTATCGGAGGCCTTGGTTCAGCAGTTGCAGAGGCTTTATCCGAGAATCATCCAACTAAGCAGCTTAGAATTGGAATTCAGGATAGATTCGGCGAGTCTGGCCCTGCCCTTAAGCTATTAGAGAAATACGAACTTGATGCTGCAGGAATCTATAAGCAGGTCAAAGAGTTTTTGGCTTAATTTAATAATATGAAGTAGAAGCGACTGGCTCATTTTATGAGGTCAGTCGCTATTTTATTCTATAAAAAATATTAATTGAAATTTCTTCTTGACACCCACTATCGTTTTGGTGTAATATGTAGAGTGCTTTATTGTGGAGTAATGGGCGTAGTATGCTCTTTTTTAGAGAGAGTATAATGCCACACATTTCACAGTAAAACAAAATAAAATGAAGAGGTGATGCGTCAAATGGAGAAGAACAGAATACGTCCAGTGAAAGCTGGAAAAAGCATGCGTATGAGCTATTCAAGACAGAAAGAGGTTCTCTCAATGCCTAACTTCATTGAGGTTCAGAAGGACTCTTATAAGTGGTTCTTAGAGGAAGGCCTTAACGAAGTTTTCAGAGATATCTCTCCTATTAGTGATTATAGTAATCACTTGAGCTTGAATTTTGTTGATTTTACTTTGTGCGAAGATGAGAAGAAGTATACTATCCCAGAGTGCAAAGAAAGAGATGCAACTTACGCGGCACCTTTGAAGGTTAATGTAAGCCTTCATAATAAAGAGACAGAAGAGATTACTACTCAGGAAATCTTTATGGGAGACATGCCTTTGATGACAGAGACAGGTACTTTTGTTATCAATGGTGCAGAGCGTGTAATTGTAAGTCAGTTAGTACGTTCTCCTGGTATTTATTATGCAATAGACCATGACAAAGTAGGTAAGAAGCTATATTCTTGTACCGTTATTCCTAATCGTGGTGCATGGTTAGAATATGAGACAGACTCCAATGACGTATTTTATGTTCGTGTAGATAGAACACGTAAAGTGCCAATTACTGTTCTTGTTAGAGCTTTAGGTGTGGGCACTAATAGTGAAATAATTGAAATGTTCGGTGAAGAGCCTAAGATTATGGCATCCCTTGACAAGGATCCTTCAGTAGATGCTGAGAAGACACCTCAGGGAAGCTATGAGAGAGGCTTGTTAGAACTATATAAGAAGATTCGTCCAGGCGAGCCCCTTTCAGTAGAAAGTGCGGAAAGCCTTATTAATGCTATGTTCTTCGACCCAAGAAGATATGATTTAGCTAAGGTAGGACGTTATAAGTTCAATAAGAAATTATCATTTAGACATAGAATCTATAATCAGGTTCTTGCAGAGGATGTTGTTAGCGAGCTTACAGGCGAGGTAATTGCCAAGGCTGGAACATTAGTATCAAGAGAGCTTGCTGATGAGATTCAGAATAATGCAATTCCTTATGTAATGATTCAGGCAGAGGATAGAAATGTTAAGGTTCTCTCTAATATGATGGTAGACCTTGATTTCTTTGTTGACCTTGATTGTGACCCAAGAGAGCTTGGTGTTACAGAGAAGGTATATTATCCAGTTCTTGAACAACTACTTAAGGAAAATGAAGATGGCGAGGATTTAGCAGAAGCTATTAAGCAGAATATAGCAGACCTTATTCCTAAGCATATTACCAGAGATGATATATTTGCTTCTATTAATTATAATATGCATCTTGAATATGGCATTGGCAAGGATGACGATATTGACCACTTAGGTAATCGTCGTATTCGTGCTGTAGGTGAGCTATTGCAGAACCAATATAGAATAGGTCTTTCTCGTATGGAAAGAGTTGTTCGTGAGAGAATGACATCTCAGGACTTAGAGGGTGTATCACCACAGAGTCTTATTAATATTAAGCCAGTAACTGCAGCTGTTAAGGAATTCTTTGGTTCTTCACAGCTATCACAGTTTATGGATCAGAACAATCCACTTGGTGAGTTGACTCATAAGAGACGTCTATCTGCATTAGGACCTGGTGGTCTTTCAAGAGATAGAGCAGGATTCGAGGTTCGTGACGTTCACTATTCTCACTACGGAAGAATGTGTCCTATTGAGACACCTGAAGGTCCTAACATTGGTCTTATTAACTCACTTGCTAGTTACGCTAAGATTAATGAATATGGATTTATCGAAGCGCCATATCGTAAGATTGACAAGTCTGACCCAGAGAATCCAAGGGTAACAGATGAAGTTGTATATATGACTGCTGATGAAGAAGATAATTATCATGTAGCACAAGCTAATGAGAGACTTGACGAGGAAGGACATTTTGTTCGTAATTCCGTATCAGGTCGTTTCCGCGAGGAGACACAGGAGTACGACAAGACTATGTTCGATTATATGGACGTATCTCCTAAGATGGTATTCTCAGTTGCTACAGCATTGATTCCATTCTTACAGAACGACGATGCTAACAGAGCTCTTATGGGTTCTAACATGCAGCGTCAGGCAGTGCCACTTCTTACAACAGAAGCTCCTGTTGTAGGTACAGGAATGGAGCCTAAGACAGCTATTGACTCAGGTGTATGTGTTGTTGCTAAGGAAGCAGGTACAGTTGAGTTCGTTGATGCAACAAGAATCGTTGTTAAGAGTAAGTCAGGAAGACAGGAATACATCCTTAACAAATTCGATAGAAGTAACCAGAGCAACTGCTACAACCAGAGACCAATCGTATTCAAGGGCGATAAGGTTGAAGAAGGTGAAGTTATTGCTGATGGACCATCTACATCACAAGGTGAGATGGCTCTTGGTAAGAACCCATTAATAGGATTTATGACTTGGGAAGGTTATAACTACGAGGATGCCGTTCTACTATCAGAGAGACTTGTTCAGGATGATGTATATACATCTGTTCATATTGAAGAATATGAGACAGAGGCTAGAAATACTAAGCTTGGAGATGAAGAGATTACAAGAGATATCTCTGGCGTAGGTGATGATGCAAGAGCTAATCTTGATGAGGACGGTATTATAAGAATCGGTGCTGAAGTTCGTGCCGGTGATATATTAGTTGGTAAGGTAACTCCTAAGGGAGAGACAGAAGCATCTGCAGAAGAGAAATTACTTCGCGCTATCTTCGGTGACAAGGCTAAGGAAGTAAGAGATACTTCTCTTAAGGTGCCACATGGAGAATATGGTGTTGTTGTAGATGCTAAGGTATTTACAAGAGAAAACGGTGACGAATTACCACCTGGAGTTAACAAGTCTGTAAGAATCTACATTGCCCAGAAGCGTAAGATTTCTGTTGGTGATAAGATGGCTGGACGTCATGGTAACAAGGGTGTAGTTTCTCGTGTTCTTCCAATCGAGGATATGCCATATCTACCTAATGGCCGCCCACTTGATATCGTGCTTAATCCATTAGGTGTACCATCACGTATGAATATCGGACAGGTATTAGAGATTCACCTATCCCTTGCTGCTAAGGCATTAGGCTTTAACATCGAGACACCTGTATTTGATGGTGCTAAGGAGATTGATATCCAGGATACATTAGAGTTAGCTAATGATTATGTTAATCTTCCTTTCGATAAGACAGAGGCTAAGCTTGAGAAATGGGCAGACAAGAAAGAGAATTTCACAGATAAATACAAGGACGTTCTTAACAAGGAAGTTATGGAATATCTAAGTGAGAACCGTGACCATAGAGCACTATGGGAAGGCGTTGAGATAAGAAGAGATGGTAAGGTTCAGCTTCGTGACGGACGTACAGGTGAGGAGTTCGATTCACCAGTAACAATAGGTCACATGCATTATTTGAAGCTGCACCACTTAGTTGACGACAAGATTCACGCTCGTTCAACTGGTCCGTATTCTCTTGTTACACAGCAGCCACTCGGTGGTAAGGCACAGTTCGGTGGTCAGCGTTTCGGAGAAATGGAAGTTTGGGCTCTTGAAGCATACGGCGCAAGCTATACACTTCAGGAGATTCTGACAATGAAGTCCGATGACGTTGTAGGACGTGTTAAGACATATGAAGCTATCATTAAGGGTGAGAACATTCCAGAACCTGGAATTCCAGAATCCTTCAAGGTACTACTTAAGGAATTGCAGTCCCTCGGTCTTGATGTGAAGGTTCTAGATGAGAATCATAAGGAAGTTCAGTTAATTGAGACTAGTGAGTATAACAATACTGATTACAATTCCGTAATGGTAGAAGATAATAAGAATTTTGCCTTTGAGGAAAATGTTGATTTTGCAGCCCAGGGCTACACTGAGCATGAGGTTGGAGAAGAAAGTGACCTGGAATCTGAGGATTACGAAGATTTAGGTGCAGAAGCATTTCCTACAGACAATTTAGATGAAGAATAATTAACCAAGTTAAGTAGAACTTAGAAGGGAGTTTCATACATGCCAGGTACAATGAATAAAGATAAGACAAATCAACCAATTGAATTTGACGCTCTTCAGATTGGTTTGGCATCACCAGAGAAGATAAGAGAATGGTCTTATGGTGAAGTGAAGAAGCCCGAGACAATTAATTATAGAACATTAAAGCCAGAGAAGGACGGCTTGTTTTGTGAGAAGATTTTCGGACCAAGCAAAGACTGGGAATGTCATTGTGGTAAATACAAGAAGATACGTTACAAAGGCGTAGTGTGTGATAAGTGTGGCGTTGAAGTAACTAAGGCAGCAGTTCGTAGAGAGAGAATGGGTCATATTGAGTTGGCATGCCCAGTATCTCATATATGGTACTTCAAGGGTATTCCATCTCGTATGGGATTACTTCTTGACTTATCACCAAGAGTACTTGATAAGGTACTATATTTCCATAGCTATATCGTATTAGATCCAGGAGAGACAGATCTTGAATATAAGCAGATTCTCTCTCAGGATGAGTATACTAATGCAGTTGAGACATATGGCAATGGTTCATTTAGAGCAGGAATGGGTGCAGAGTCTGTACAGGAGCTGTTATCAGCAATTGATCTTGATGAAGACGCAGCTGCACTTAAGGAAGAATTAGATTCTGCTACAGGCCAGAAGCGTGCAAGAATTATTAAGAGATTAGAGGTAGTTGAGGCATTCAGAGAGTCAGGCAACAAGCCAGAGTGGATGATTCTTAACGTTATTCCTGTAATCCCACCTGACCTTCGTCCAATGGTACAGTTAGAGGGTGGAAGATTCGCAACATCTGACCTTAATGATTTATATCGTAGAATTGTTAATCGTAACAATCGTCTAAGGAAGTTGCTTGATATCAACGCTCCTGAAATCGTTGTTCGTAACGAGAAGCGTATGCTTCAGGAAGCTGTTGACGGATTAATTGATAATGGTCGTCGTGGACGTGCCGTTACAGGCCCTGGTAACAGAGCCCTTAAGTCATTATCTGATATGCTCAAAGGTAAGTCTGGTCGTTTCCGTCAGAACTTACTTGGTAAGCGTGTTGACTATTCAGGTCGTTCCGTTATCGTAGTAGGACCAGAGCTTAAGATTTATCAATGTGGTCTTCCTAAGGAAATGGCTATTGAGTTGTTCAAGCCATTTGTTATGAAGGTGCTTGTTGAGACAGGCGAGGCACACAATATTAAGAGTGCCAAGAAGATGGTTGAGAAGCTAGATCCTAAGGTATGGGATGTATTAGAAGAAGTAATTAAGGAGCATCCAGTTATGCTTAACAGAGCTCCGACACTTCATAGATTAGGTATTCAGGCATTTGAGCCAATCCTTGTA
Organism: uncultured Lachnospiraceae bacterium; assembly: GCA_900316395.1. Lineage (GTDB taxonomy): Bacteria > Bacillota > Clostridia > Lachnospirales > Lachnospiraceae > RUG191. Next base: position 27,901 of record ONCT01000001.1, read on the forward strand.
GAAGGTAAGGCTATTAAGCTTCATCCACTTGTATGTACAGCTTACAATGCCGATTTCGACGGAGACCAGATGGCTGTCCATCTACCACTTACTGCTGAGGCTCAGGCTGAGTGTAGATTTATGCTACTCTCTCCTAACAACTTACTTAAGCCTTCTGATGGTGGTCCTGTTGCGGTACCATCTCAGGATATGGTTCTTGGTATCTACTATCTTACACAGGAGAGAATTGTTCCTGAAGAAAATGAGATGAAGATATACAAGAATATTAACGAGGCTATTCTTGCTTACGAGAATAAAGCAGTATCTCTTCATGAGAGAGTTAAGGTTCGTATCTCTAAGGAGGTTGACGGCGAAGTATTATCTGGAATTATCGAGTCAACAGTAGGAAGACTAATCTTCAACGAGATTATTCCTCAGGATTTAGGAATGGTTGATAGAACAATTCCTGGTAATGAGCTTGTTCTTGAAGTTGATGAGCTTGTTGGTAAGAAGCAGCTTAAGAAGATATTAGAGAAAGTTATTAATACTCATGGTGCAACTAAGACTGCAGAAGTATTAGATGATATTAAGGCCATGGGATATAAGTATTCAACACAGGCAGCTATGACAGTATCTATCTCAGATATGACTGTACCTGCTAAGAAGGCTGAGCTTATTGCAGAAGCTGAGAAGACAGTTGCAGAGATTTCTAAGAGATATAAGCGTGGTTGGATGACAGAAGAAGAACGTTATAGAGATGTTGTTACTGTATGGGAAGACACTGATAATGTTCTTACACATGAGCTGTTATCAGGTCTTGATCAATACAACAATATTCATATGATGGCTGATTCAGGAGCCCGTGGTTCTGACAAGCAGATTAAGCAGCTTGCCGGTATGCGTGGTCTTATGGCTGATACAACAGGTCGTACTATTGAGCTTCCAATCAAGTCTAACTTTAGAGAGGGACTTGATGTATTAGAGTATTTCATGTCTGCTCATGGTGCTCGTAAAGGTCTATCAGATACAGCTCTTCGTACTGCCGATTCAGGATACTTAACAAGACGTCTTGTTGATGTATCACAGCAGTTAATCGTAAGAGAGAGAGACTGTGCTGAAGATAATAACGAAGAGATGCCAGGAATGTATGTTAAGGCATTCATGGAAGGTCGTGAAGAAATTGAGTCATTGCAGGAGCGTATCACAGGAAGATTCTCTTGTGAGACAATATGTGATGCAGATGGCAATGTAATCGTCAAGGCTAATCATATGATTACACCTCGTAGAGCTGAGGCCATTGTAACTAAGGGTGTTAACGAAGACGGTAAGTTATTCGCTGATCTTATCCAGGCTGAGAAGGACAATCCTACAGTTAAGGAGAAGGCTAAGATCAAGATTAGAACAATCCTTACATGTCGCTCTCGTCAGGGTGTATGTGCAAAATGTTATGGTGCTAACATGGCTACTGGTAATGCCGTACAGGTTGGTGAAGCAATTGGTATTATTGCTGCTCAGTCAATCGGTGAGCCAGGTACACAGCTTACAATGAGAACATTCCATACAGGTGGTGTTGCCGGTAACGATATTACTCAAGGTCTTCCTAGAGTAGAAGAAATTTTCGAGGCAAGAAAGCCTAAGGGACTTGCCATTATCTCTGAGATTGCTGGAACTATTGAGATCAAGGAGAATAAGAAGCAGAGAGAAGTAGCCGTAATTGGTGAAGATGGCGAAGAGAAGAGATATCTAATTCCTTATGGTTCACGTATCAAGGTACGTGACGGTCAGGTAATTGAGAAGGGTGAAGAATTAACAGAAGGTTCTGTTAACCCACATGATATTATTGATATTAAGGGTGTTAGAGCTGTTCAGGATTACATGCTTCGTGAAGTTCAAAGAGTTTATCGCCTTCAGGGTGTTGATATCAACGATAAGCATATTGAGGTTATTGTTCATCAAATGCTTAAGAAGGTTAGAGTTGACAGTTCAGGAGACTCTGATTACTTGCCAGGAACACAGGTTGATGTACTTGAATTCGAGGCTGTTAATAAGAGACTTGAAGAAGAAGGCAAGGAGCCTGCAGAGGGCGAACAGATTCTTCTTGGTATTACTAAGGCAAGTCTTGCAACAGAGTCATTCTTATCAGCTGCTTCCTTCCAGGAGACTACTAAGGTTCTTACTGGTGCAGCAATTAAGGGCAAGATTGACCCATTAATCGGACTTAAGGAAAGTGTTATCTTAGGTAAGCTTATCCCAGCCGGAACAGGTATGAAGAGATATAGCAACATCAAGATTAATACAACTTATGATAACGAGATGTCTCGTCAGATTGCGAAAGCAAGGGAAGAGGCAAGCAAGTTATTAGAGATGGAAGAAGATGTAGTAGAGGAGTCACCAGTTGAGGAAGCTCCTACAGAAGAGAATTCTGTAAGTTCAGGATTTTCTAAACTGTTAGCTGACATTAATGATGGTGAGTAGTCAGAAAATATTTTGACGAATGTGAATATTTATAATATAATTATGTAAATTTTTTAATTAAGGGAGGTAGAGTTATGCCAATAGCAGCTTTAATAGTAGGAATTTGTTCGCTAGTAGCAGCAATAATAGGTGGAGCACTTGGAGTGTCGAACATAATAGCAAGTGTGATATTACTTGTTGTTGCCATTGTAGGTGGTATTGTAGGTATTATCTTAAGTGCTATATCTATGAAGAAGTTTCCTGAGAAGAAGGGAATGGGTGTAGGAGGACTTGTTACATCAATAATTGGTTTGATTTATGGTATAATCACTTTGGTTGCTTGTGTGGCTTGTATTGCACTTGGAACAGCAGCAATTAAGGAAGGCTATGATTCATTAACACCAGAAGAGAAACAGCAGATAGAGCAGGGCTTAAATCAGGCTGTTAATGAGATGAACAATTCAGCTAACGTAACGGAGGTACAATAATGGCATATTATGATAATGACCAGAATGGTCAAAATGTGAATCCACAAGGACAGGCACCAGAGCCACAGGTACAGCCTCAGGCTCAGCATGCTCAGGCACAACAGGCACAGGCTCAGCCACAGACAGAGCAGATGCAAGGTCAGCAGGCGCAGGCACAGCCAGAGCAGCCACAACAGGCTCAGCCACAGCCACAATATCAGCAACAGCAACAATATCAACAACAGCAATATCAACAGCAACAGTATCAACAACAGCCACAATATAATAATCAGGGCTTTAATAATTATGTTGATATAGGACATAGTCCAGCACAGATTATGGTATTTGGTATTGTTTCACTTTGTGCATCAATTCTTGTTGGATGGACAGTAGTATTTGGTATTTTAGCAATCGTATTCGGTGCATTAGCAATGAACTGGGCTAAGAAGTTCATGAATGCTAATCCAGGAGTTGATGATGGACAGGTTAAGGCTGGTAGAATTACTGGTATTATTGGTTTAATCTTCGGAATCATTGATGTTGTAGGCGGATTGATTGCCTGGCTTGCAATTGGATGTGCAGCTATTTTTGCAACAGCTGGTGGTTATTAAGATTGAATTAATTAGTTTAATGAATACCTCTGTCGATATTCGACAGAGGTTATTTATGTGTTATGGTTAGTGTTAATGAGGCAATAAATGAGCACATATTTAGATTTCGGTTTATTTAGAATCCCCGCCTATGGAACCATGATTGCCACAGGAGGTATAATAGCCAATATAATTGTAGTATTATTAATACTATTTCGCGACAAGAAGGAGATATGGGATTTCGTTATACTAGAAGGCTATGGACTACTTGGAGGAATAGTAGGTTCCAAGCTGCTTTTTATTATAGTGAGTTTTAATGACATTCCATGGGACAGAATTGGTGAACCACAGGTGCTTATATCTCTTATTAGCGGAGGCTTTGTATTCTATGGTGGAGTAATCCTTGCGGTGATATTAGTATTTATTGCTGGCAAGGTACATAAGATAGATGCATGGGATTATATTAGTAATTACACATTTGCCATACCCTTAGCACATGCCTTCGGTCGAATAGGATGCTTCCTTGCAGGCTGTTGCTATGGTAAGCCATATCATGGACCATTTGCAGTTGTGTTTCCCGAGGACTCATTAATTGCACCTGCGGGAATTGAGCTGTTTCCAGTCCAGATTGTAGAGAGCATTTGCTTGTTTGTAATTGCAATTGTTTTGTTCTTGCTATATTGGTTTAGAAAATGCGACTATACACTTCCGACATATTTCATTCTATATGGTATAGTAAGATTTATATTAGAGTTCTATAGGTATGATGAATATCGTGGTCGATTCCTATGGCTATATACTTCACAATGGATAAGTATTGTAATGGTTATTGCTGGAATTGTCTGGATTATCATCAGGGCTAATAAGAATAAGAAGAATAAAGTACAAGAAGGAAGTTAATTTGGTAAGTTACGAAGTACAGTATATAATATTTGCAATAATCGGATATTTATTAGGTTCAATACTTTTTGCCAAGATATGGGGATACGTCTTTACTCATAAGGACATAACCAGAGACGCTAAGGACCATAATCCGGGAACCTTCAATGCCTTCGAAGTGGGAGGCTTCTGGTGTGGTGTTGTTACAGTAATCTGCGACCTGGCCAAAGGATTTACCCCTGTATTTTTATGCGGTCTATTTGTAGATTCAGTTGCGCATAATGAATACCTGATGGCACTAGTTATGTTGTCTCCGGTTATTGGGCATATACTGCCGATTTTCTATAAGTTCAGAGGTGGCAAAGGTATTGCAGCAACCTTTGGGTCTTTGCTTGGCTTAGTACCTGACTATAAGCCACTTTTGCTATTAGCAATAGCATTTATTGTTTATTCATTGATTATTGTTATTAAGCCTGACTTCTACAAGACAATAGTAACATATGTTACGGTGGCAATTATATGCCCCTTCTTAGATTACAGGCTGGCAGTTGTTATTGCCTATATAGCGGTAACTGTATTGGTGTGTCTGAGACTATTACTTAGCAAAGAAGACAGGGGAAGATTTTCTCTTTCACTTATTAAGTGGAAAATAATAGAAGAAAAAGGACGTAAAGAAGCATGAGATATCTCGTTATGTCATGTAGCACAGGTGGTGGCCACAATTCCGCTGCCCATGCTGTAGAGGATGAGTTAATCAAGAGAGGTCATGAAGTAACATTTCTTGACCCATACAATTTAATTAATAATAAGGCGGCCGACAAGGTGGGTGGAGCATATATTAAGCTGGTGCAGGTTGCACCTAAGGCTTTCGGCTCCTTATATTTCGCAGGGGAAATGGTAAGCAAGATTCCAATTATGTCACCTGTATATTATGTCAATGGTGCAGTTGCATATCTTATGAAGAAATATTTACAGAAGAATGAATTCGATGGAATCGTAATGTCGCATCTGTATCCGGCAGAGATGATAACAATGCTGAAAAACCACAAGATTGAGTTGCCACCAACATTCTATATAGCAACAGATTATATTCCGATTCCATTTACAGCAGAGACAGATATTGACTACTATTGTGTGCCAGGGGAAGATTGTATTGAAGACTTTACTTCCAGAGGAATGCCAAGAGAGAAGCTGATTCCATGTGGAATACCTGTTCATGAGAGATTCTCTGGCAGAAGCAAGGGTGTTGACAGGGCAGTTTTAGAACAGCTGAACCTATCGTCTAACTTAAGACATATTCTTGTTGTAGGAGGAAGCGTGGGCGCAGGCTCCATTCCACAAGTGACATCTATACTATCCGGCTACATCAAGAGATTTAATAAGAAGGTTGATGAGGGAATCATTCATAGTCGTAAGCTTCATGGTATAGTCATCTGTGGTAATAATGATAAGATGTACAAGAAGCTTCATTCCAGATACAAAGAACATATTACTGTTCTTAAGAGAACAGATAATATGTCGGATTATATGAAGAGCTGCGATATTGTAATTAGTAAGCCGGGAGGCTTATCCTCAACTGAGGCTGCAGTGGCAAGGGTGCCATTAATTCATATATCTCCGATACCAGGTTGTGAGACCTTCAATGTCAAGTATTTTGACGCCAGGGGAATGAGTGTATATGTCGAGAATGTTAGGAAAGATTTAGCTTCAGCAATAACAGCATTGCTAAAACCTGAGAACAGAGCCAAGATGCTTGCAAGTCAGGAGATTTCCATAAATGAAAATGCAAGGGACGATTTGTGCGACTTTGTGGAGAAAATCACGAAAAAATAGGGAATACCTTAAGAGGTATTCTCTTTTTTTGTGCAAATGTAATGAGTTGCAGGGGTTGAAAATGTGCAAATTCAACAACTCCGCGATTTCCATAAAACGCTTATAGACATTCGCATAATATATCCATATAATTTGAATTACGAAAAGAGGTGATGCTTATGCAGGCATATACGGTAGCGGTAGTAATCCTAACTATTGCGGCTGCCTGTGATTTATTGACAAGGAAGATACCCAATTTATTAATAATAAGTGGATACATAATAGCATTCGCGACAATGATAATCCTCAATGGTTGGAGTGAAGCATATATCTACTTAATTCGCGCCTTATTAACGCCTTTGGCACTCTTTATATTCTATTTTCTTAAGGCGCTTGGAGCGGGAGACATCAAGCTGTTTTCCGTAATATCTGTTTTTTGCCCCACACAGATTTTAATAAGATTTATAGTCTGTTCTTTTGTAATAGCAGCACTTACAGGAGTAGTTCGGTTGCTAGTTAACAGAGAACTAAGACGCAAGATGCATTCAGTTACAAGCCATGTTAAGAACTGCATTAGTACAGGTGTAATTACTCACTATGTTCCAGAAGGTGAGAGTAGCTATATATGCTTTTCTGTATGTATGCTAACGGGCTTTATCATAAGTATTGGAATGGAGGTGTTAATGTGAAGATTGCTTTATGCGATTTTGACGAGAAGTATGTAGACAGCCTTCTTACTTATCTATATGGAAAATGTTCTGGCAACAGCTTTGCTACCTATACAACAGTAGCAGATTTTGAAGAAAGTCTTAATAGCGCCAGATACGATTATTCAATTATAGGAGATAAGTTCTATGAAGAGCTAAGTAGTGTTGAAGGAAGTAGAGCTAACTTAGGAAAGCTGGTGATACTTACTTCTTCTATTGATAGTTTAAGTAATGAAGATGGGTGTTATGTATATAAATACGGGCCAATGGATGGACTTCATAAGATGATAAGTGGGATTAGACAAAGCAGATCATCTGCCAAAAGCTTCGCTGTATACTCCCCGTCTCACCACGAGTTAACAGAGATGTATGGTCTGAGTATGAGTCAGATGTTATCAGAAGAGATGAAGGTTCTATTAATAGATACTATGCATCTTCCAATAATAAGAAGGCTGATTCGTGACGGACCAAGAGGAAGTATTGTTGATGTTATATATAAGCTGGAGAATAGCAAGTCGGAGGAGATTAAGGACTTGATAGATGAATATAAGGGAGTCGATATTCTTCCCTTTGCTCTGACTCCAACAGATGTTATTTCCATAAGTCGAAATCAATGGAAAATGTTAATAGAGTACATTGATTCTCTTGGCTACGATGCCTATGTATTTGTGCTAGATGATATTAATCAGGGCTTTAAGGAAATAATAGAATATGCAAGAAATTGTGTGCTGATTAATAAGCGTGGAGATTATTACAAGTTAGAGCAGGATGATATGAGAGATTATATTAAAACCTTAGGAGTTAAGACAACAAGTATTGAGCTACTAATGTCGGCAAACAATCTAAGCGAGGGCTGCTATCAGCTTGAAGAATTGCTTACAGGTAATCTTGGACGTTATGTTCGAAGTCAGAATTATTAGAGGGCATATGCTATGGATTACAATGATATTTTTCGAGGGATAGAGGCAAGACTGTTCGACAGCTTTGACATCAATACTGATATAGATGATGAAGGAATAATGGACAGAATCCAGGAGGAAATATGTATATTTGCCAAGGAGTATCCTATTGATGTTGATGAGAGGATGAGGCTTCAGAAGGAACTCTTCTACTCCCTAAGAAAGTATGATGTTCTTTCGAGATTATTAGAGGATGATGATATTACAGAGATAATGATTAATGGTTTTAATCACATATTTATAGAGAAGAGGGGCAAGGTGATTGAGACTAATGAGAGCTTCAGTTCCAAGGAAAAGCTGGATGATGTAATACAACAGATTGTTGGGGCAAACAATCAGATTATTAACGAGACAACACCTATTGTTGATACAAGGTTAGAGGATGGGTCCCGTGTAAATATTGTATTACCGCCAATAGCTATTGACGGAAGTGTAATGTCAATCAGAAGATTCTCCAAGGAACCAATAACACTTAACAGACTAATAGAGCTTAATTCTATAAGTGAAGAGATTAAGGGATTTCTTGGGAGGTTAATCAGAGCAAGATATAATATCTTCATTTCTGGAGGAACAGGTTCAGGAAAGACAACCTTCCTAAATGCTCTTACAGAATATATACCAGAGGACGAGCGCGTAATAACAATTGAGGATGCAGCAGAACTTCAAGTAATAGGAATTGACAATTTAGTCAGGCTAGAAGCAAGAAGAGAGAATATTGAAGGAGAGCTGGAAGTAACAATAAGGGATCTTGTTCGTACATCACTTCGTATGAGACCTAACAGGATTATTGTTGGAGAATGTCGTGGGGCAGAAGCTATTGAAGTTCTTCAGGCATGTAATACAGGACATGACGGCAGTCTAAGTACAGGGCATGCTAACTCTTCTAATGATATGATATCGCGATTAGAGACTATGGTTTTGCAGGGAATGGAGATTCCAGTTCTTGCTATTCGTAAGCAGATAGCGTCAGCGATTGACATATTTATTCATTTAGGAAGATTACCTAATGGAGAGCGTAAGCTCATAGAGATATCTGAGGTAATGGGAGTTGAAGGTGAAGATATTAAGCTTAACACATTATATGAATTTGATTATGAAACTAAGGGAAAGGAAAGTAAATGGGTAAGAAAGGCAGATTTGCAAAATACAGAGAAACTATTAAGGACCCAAGAGTAATAGTATCAGCCCTTGCGATAACAGTTTTAGTTGCATGGTTATTCTATAGGTCTGCTATTGCATTAATACTATTTCCAATAATTCTCTTTGCTTGCCTGTATTATTTTCAGGATAGAAATAGCGAGAAGAGAAGAGAGAAGGTTCTTATTGAATTCAGAGAGATGCTTAAGGTAATAGTAAGCGAATTAAGGAGTGGTCATTCTTTAGAAAATGCTGTAATGATTCTTGATAAAGAGATATCGCATTTATGTGGGGATAAGGCGATTATTATACCGGGACTTAAGAACATGCAGCGTCAACTAAGACTTAAGAAACCAGTAGAACAGGCCATAAGTGATTTTGCATCATATTATCAATATGAGGAAATTGTTAATTTCGCTTACACCATAGGCTACGCCAAAAGGTTAGGTGGAAATTATATTAAGAACATTTCTGTTAGTGCTGAGAAGATAGAGCAACGATTAGAGGTTAAGCAGGATATTAAGACACAGCTTGCCGAGAAGCAGTTCGAGATGAAAATCATGGGAGTGATGCCTTTAGGAATTCTAATTTACATAGGACTTACATCTTATGAATTCATAGAACCACTTTATCATAACCTAATGGGAGTTATTGTTATGAGTGTAAGCTTAGTTCTTTATGTAGCATGTCTTTATATTGCTAAGAGGATAGTAACCATTGAATATTAGATAGGAGATAAGAATTGATTTGTGCATTAATACTTGTTGTAACAATTATATTGTCTAAGACGAAGAAAGTGGGGCCGCTTATTCCGCCTAAGGTACTTAGGATAGCAATTATTGTTGAGGTAATTGGGATAATCGCAACCTTAGGAGAATTCCTGACAAGTAAGGTATGGTTTGACAATACTATTGAAAGACCTGCAGTGGGTGAAAGTGATACGCAGGAGGAATTAGAGTATAAGACTGATGATAAGAAGACAGACATTGTGCTAGATGTTCCTGCCATGCTTCATACCGCAGAAGAGAAAGAACAGTTAATAAGTAAGGCAAAGGAAGAGATAGATAGCTCCTTCATTGGTGATAATGAAGATTTAGACGAAATCAACCAAAGCGTTGTCATGAAGGAAAGCTATGTGGATGGTCTTGTTAAGGCTGAATGGCAGTTAAGTGATTACAAGATAGTAGGAGCTGAAGGCGAGATTAATTATGACAATGTAAGTAATGAAACAGTAATTGATGCTGATGTGACTCTTACTTGTGAAGATGTAAGTGATGTGTATTCTTTCTCATTTCGTGTAGTACCACTAGATACCAATTCGAGTCTGGGAATAGATTACTATGTTCGTAAAGCAATCCATAGTTTGTTTCAAGATTCAGATGATATTGTAACCCTTCCTGACAAGGTTGGTGATAGAGAAGTTACCTGGAGTAAGAAATATACATTTCTTGGAGCCAAGATAGGAATTCTTGGTGTCCTTGCAGCAGTTGCAATGGTTATTGGGCAGGCTAAGGAAGAGAAGAATAAGAAGGATAAATATCTTAAGAGTATGGTGCGGGATTATCCTAAGATTGTGGAAAGCTTGTCGTTATATGTTGGAGCAGGATTAAGCATTAAAAACGCAATGTATCGTATAAGTGAGGAATATATGATACGAAGAAGCAAGAAAAAAGAACCTGGCTTCGAAGGAGTTCTTAGAGTATGCAGAGAGATTGAAGAAGGAAGAAGTGAGGTGAAGGCATTTGAGAATCTAGCAAGCTATTGTCCCACAAGAGAGTATAGAAGACTATCTAATCTACTAACAAGTAGTATTAAGAAGGGCTCTAAGGGAATGCTTGAACAGTTAGAAAATGAAGAAGCTGAGGCCTTCGAGATGCAGAAGCAATATGTGAAGATTGCAGGAGAGGAAGCATCTACCAAGCTGTTGTTTCCAATGATAGGCCTTCTTGGAATTGTGTTAATAATTATTATTGCGCCATCAATATTCAATATGCAGGCTATGTAGTTAATTGTAGAAGTAAACAAGAGTAGTAATGTTAGTGAAGAAGGAGGAGAGATATGAGTGTAGGAAAAAATATGTGGAATATGATTAAGAATTTTTTTAAAGAAGAAGATGGGATAGGAGTCGTGGAGATTATATTAATTATCGTTGTTTTGATTGGTCTTGTACTAATTTTCAAGAAACAATTAACAAGCATTGTTAACGATATTTTCTCGACCATTACAGACAAAGCAGGAAGTGTCTAATGAGATGTAGAGGCTCTATAACCTTATTTATGTGCATGACAATTATGATGATAACTTCACTAGGATTTACCCTAATAGAGACAAGTAGATTCTATGGAGTGGATAGCAAGGCGGTGCTTGTTACATCAACCACAGCAGACAATACGTTTTCAGAGTATATAAGGCCGTTGTGGGAGCAGTATGGAATCCTTGGAATTGACAGAAGCCATGGAACAGGAGATGAGGGTGATGGATTCCTTCGGGATAGAATACTTGATTTTGCCAACATGCAGACACAGGGAAATGTGGACTATCTGTCACTTAATCCTATTGATGTAAGTATCGATGATTATATGCTTCTAACAGATAGTGATGGTGCTCCATTTATTCACGAAGCTGCGATATGTTACAGGGATAATATAGGGAAGGAATTAACGTCTAAGGTAAACGATAACTCTCGCGAAGTAAGTAACTATGAAAACCTTAATCCCATGAGTTTGCCTGCAAAGAATAGTTCGGATGAAGATAATAATCTTAATCTCACAGAGGAGCAGATAAGAAAAGGTTCTAGCATGGTTGAAGATGTTAATTCCTTCAAGAGTAGAGGTATTCTAGAACAGGTTATTCCAAGTGATAAGGAGGTGTCTGCAGAATCCTTTAATCTAAGTGAAAGTGTATCTCATAGGAACTTGCACAAAGGTAATTCTAAGAATTCCACTAAGGCGTCTTCGCTAGATAAGATAGTGTTCTCTATGTATTTGAAGGACAGGCTTTCGCATTTTGGAAAGGACTTGGGACATGGAGGTCTTAAGTACGAACTAGAATATATTGTATCTGGAAATGATAACGATACTGATAACCTCAAGGGTGTTGTTGGAAGACTTCTAGCCCTAAGAGGAAGTGTGAATTATGTCGCGTTATATAGGGATGAAGCAAGGTGTAATCAAGCCTTGGCGCTGTCTGCAGCTTTGCTGGCATGGACAGGTAACAAGGGAGCAATTGATGCAGGTAAATATGCAATTATGGCAGCATGGGCTTATATGGAAGGCGTATTAGATGTACGACTTTTACTAGATGGTGGCAAGATATCAATGATTAAGTCACAGGAAGAATGGACAAGTGATTTGTTTAATATAGGAGCATGTATGAGTCCTGATTTTAAAGCCAGAAATTGCGAGACGGGAATGAGTTATGAGGATTATATTCTTGCATTCCTGGTATTAGAGTCTTCTCGTAATGAGAGCATGCGTTCCCTTGATGTAATAGAGAATTCTATGAATTCCATACCATATTATGAGAATCTTAAGATGGATAATTTAATCTGCGATATGGATATTACTATAGAGTATGAAGCAGATCCAATGTTTTTTAGTCTTGTGACCTTAGATGTTCCATTTCTTGATTTTTATCAGTTTAAGAAAAAAGAGTATCGTTCATATTTATAAAATTTTAACGAAAGGAGGTTGTATAGTGGTGTCTCTTTCTATTTTAAAACCCGTTCAAAAGTTACGATTTAATCCAAAAATAAAATATAAGAGAATCTTGACATCTTCAGAAAAAAATTGTCTTAATCCAAAAGAGACACCACTATGCAACCTCCGGTTAAAAGCATCTTATACTGTTGAAGCTGCGTTTATTCTGCCAATAAGCTTGTTGATGGTTGTGTTCTTCTTGTATTTTTTTCGTGTGCTCTATGTACAGTGGGGTGTAGATTATACCCTCAATAAGACAGCCAGACAACACGCAGCGTTAATTACAGATAATGGTGAAGAAAGCGGACTCGTAATCATAGGACAATGCAGGGCGTTAATTGTGTCTATGGATAGAGTTAATTCAGAGATAATAGGTGGCATATTAGGTTTAGATTTTTCTGAATCAGAGTTTGATAAGAATTATGTTAATCTCGTGTGTAATTACAGACTTAAGAATCCTATTACACTATTTGGCAAGAAGACAATTAAGATGTCTAGTGTTGCGGTTAGCAGGAAATGGGTAGGATATGACCCATTAGAATCGAGTGATGCAGGAGAATATGTTTATGTAACGAAGTATGGACAGGCATATCATAGGAGTCTAAGCTGTCCATATCTAAAGCCATCAATTCATGCATTGAGTGCGAGTATGGTGGGAGATTCAAGGAACATTTCCGGTGGGAAATATAAGTCATGTCCATTGTGTAAGGGTAAGAAGAATTTAGGAACAGTATATATTACAGATTACGGAGATGTATATCATAGTAGTCTTAATTGTTCTGCTCTTAAGAGAAGTGTTAATCGAATCAAGCTAGAGGATGCAGGAGCATATCATGCATGTGGCAAATGTGGGAATTAGTTGAGTGAAATAATAGTTTATAAGGAGATGTTATGGAAGCAGTAGGTTTGTTAGGTTTACTGGGTATATGTGGCTTTGAAGATTATAAGCTGAAGAGAATAAGGCTTGTTGTTGTTAATTGTTTTGCAATACTTGGAGTAGTATTCCATCTAATATATGGGCGAATTTCCTGGATAGACATGTTAGGTGGAGCGTCTGTAGGAGTAGTGCTTCTGGTAATAGGATATTTGACAAAAGAAAAGATAGGATATGGAGATGGAATATTATTTGTAGCAACAGGGATATATCTTGGGTTTTGGAATAATCTGATTCTCCTATGGCTTTCCACAAGTCTTGCTGGAATATATGGAATAGTTTTGATGCTTTTGAAGAAGAAAAAGAAGGATAGCGAGATACCGCTAGTTCCATTTGTGTTAGGGGTATATGTTGTAACTCTTATTTTCAATGGAGGTGCGTTATGAGTGATATAGACAGTAACAATTCTACAGAGCGTAGGTTGGAAGATACAGAAGATATGATGGGATGCTTCAAGGCAAGCCTTACTGTAGAGGCATCATTTATTATGGTGATTACCATGGGAGTTCTAGTGGCACTTTTTTTACTTATGTTTACGGCATATCACGAGAATGTAGATTTTATAACAACTATGATGAGAGATTATAGCGTCGATAGCGTTAAGGAATTTAGAGAAATATGTGCTTTTAAGCAGTTTGAGTTAATGGGAGGCGAATAATGGAATACAGGTTCAAGAGAGATTTGAAGAATAGCTTTATGATAGCCAAGGCAACCTTTGATGACATGGGCTATGAGAAGGATATCTTAATGTATAATGATATAGACATATTAGTACCCTTTCATACAGTGAGTATCAATAATGAGATGCAGGTATGGTACGACATAACAGGACTAGTGTCCTTGAAGGATTATCTGATGCAGCAGGGTATTACGCTAGATTTAATTAGGAAGGTATTAGTTTATCTTAAGATAGCTATTGATGAGACCGAGAGATATCTTATTGACGTTAACCATCTTATTATAGATGCTAATACAATTTATGTAGTGAAGAATAATTCTGAGTGGAAGCTAATGCTTATATACTATCCAGATAATGAAGACGGAAGTAGCCTTGATAAGTTAACGGAATTTCTTATGGAGAATGCTGATGACAAGCTTATGGATACATGTATTAGATTATATGACGAATCCCTTAACGGAGTTGGAATTGATGGACTAATAAGCATTATAGATGAAGATAGAGATTGCGAAGAGGTGGCTGTGTCAGTAGAGGAAGATGACGAAGAAGAGGAGGAGAGATTATTTGAGCCTGTTGATGACGGTGGAGATATCTTCGAAGAAGAGGAGGAGCCTACTTTAATAGATAAGATAAAAGACATTATACTAAGCAGGATAAAAGGCGAAAACGACGACAGCAAGAGTCTGCTTGAATTTAAGAAAAACGTGCCTAAGGTTGAGAGATTCAAAAAGTCGAAAAGAAATAAGAATAGAAGAAATGAATTATCAGAAGATTTCATATATGAACCTGACCAACAGATATATGAACCGACAGTATTATTAACTTCTTTAGATGATAATGAAAATAATATGAGTAGCAGGCCCCGGAAAATGATAGTAGAGTTACAGTATATGGGGGATAACAAGAAGGATAATATTAGAATTACTAAGGATGTGTTTCTGCTAGGTTCGTCTGAGGAAGGCAATGACGGTGTAATAGATTCTCCTGTTGTTAGTCGTTATCATGCCAGGATTAGAAGAGAAGGGCGGGGGATATATATTGAAGACTTGAATTCTA
The DNA here is from genome assembly GCA_900316395.1 of uncultured Lachnospiraceae bacterium. Classification (GTDB taxonomy): domain Bacteria; phylum Bacillota; class Clostridia; order Lachnospirales; family Lachnospiraceae; genus RUG191. The sequence goes on from ONCT01000001.1 coordinate 43,252, forward strand.
CTAACGGAACATCTGTGAATGGAGAGTTGTTAGGATATCAAGAGAAGGTGGAGATTAAATCAGGCGACGAGATAATGTTTGCTGATGAATGTTACAGGATAGTGTCTTAGGGTGCTTTTAAGGCTTGAACATTTGGCGAGTAAATGATATAGTCATTAACGGATGGACGGTATCTATGATAGAACCGTACCGGAATATAGTCTTAATGAAACAACATCACTTCCGAATAAGGAGGCGATGATATGAGAATAGGATTTATCGGCGCAGGAAAGGTAGGATTCTCCCTGGGCAGATACCTTACAGAACATGAGTATACCGTAACAGGATACTACAGCAAAAGCCTGGCATCGGCTGAAGATGCCGCCCAATTTACCGAAACAAATAAATACGAAACAATGAAACAGCTTGTTGAAGTGAGTGATGTTTTGTTTCTTACTGTACCAGACGGTGAGATACCTGTGGTATGGGAAAGACTTAAAGAGATTGATCTTAATAATAAAATAATCTGTCATACTAGTGGGGCTCTTGGCTCCGAAGTATTTTCTGGTATGGAGAACCAAAAAGTTTATGGTTTTTCAGTTCATCCTATCCTGGCGATTTCAGACAAATACGAATCATATAAGGATATACAGTCAGCTTTTTTTACAATTGAAGGAAGTAGCGAAAAAATCGATGAAGTAGCTGGTATTTTTCTTAAATGCAAAAACAGGGTGCAGATAATTGACTCTTCCCAGAAGATAAAATATCATGCGGCCTGTAGTATTGTGAGCAATTTCGCAGTTACTCTCGCAGATATGGCAGGAAGGATGCTGCTAGAATGTGGTTTTGAAGAGAAAACCATATTTGAGACCATGGGACCACTTATCCTTGGGAATGCTCATAACATTGTAGAAAAAGGAACGGTTGAAGCACTTACTGGACCTATTGAAAGAGGAGATATAGAAACCGTAGAAAAACATATGAGCGTACTTCGAGGAGATGAGCTTTCTCTTTATAAGGCATTAGCTAGAAGAACCCTTTGCCTTGCTAAGGAGAAGAATCCTAATAGAAACTACAACAGTATGATGGAGGTTTTAGAGTGAAAAGCACAATATTAACACTAAAAAAACAAAAAGAAGAAGGAAACAAAATAACCATGCTTACGGCCTATGACTATTCGGTTGCAAAGCTTATAGATGCAGCAGGAATTGATATCATCCTTGTGGGAGATTCCCTTGGTATGGCCATGCTTGGATACGAAGATACTCTTCCGGTTACAATGGAGGATATGATACATCACACAGCGTGTGTAAGCAGGGGCGCCAAAGATGCTTTTGTAATTGCCGATATGCCATTTATGTCATATCAGACATCTGTATATGATGCAGTGTACAATGCAGGAAGACTTATCAAAGAAGGGCATGCCCAGGCAATAAAGCTTGAGGGTGGTGCAAGTGTCTGTGAGCAGATTAAAGCCATAACTAAGACGGGCATACCGGTGTGTGCCCATGTGGGAATGACACCTCAGTCTACCAATGCTTTTGGCGGGTTTAAGGTACAGGGCAAAGACATACAGAAGGCAAAGCAGATTGTGGAAGATGCTTTAAGCGTGCAGGAGGCTGGCGCTTTTATGGTTACGCTTGAATGTATCCCTGAAAAGCTTGCATCCTTCATTACAGAAATTCTTGATATACCAACCATAGGTATAGGAGCTGGTAACGGATGTGATGGACAGGTGCTTGTATACCAGGACATGTTGGGAATGTTTACGGATTTTAAGCCTAAGTTTGTAAAATATTTTGCCAATGTTGGAGATGCAATGACTAAGGCCTTCGAATCTTATAGAGACGAGGTAAAGTCTGGAGCATATCCAGCGAAAGAACATACTTTCAAGATAGATGATGAGATAATGGAAGATATATATAAGGAGTACAGATAGATGAAAGTAACAGTTACAAGAACGCCGGCAGAAGTAAAAGAGGTAATCAAGGACTGGAAAAAACAAGGATACAGCATAGGACTTGTCCCAACAATGGGATACCTTCATGAGGGCCACGGCTCTTTGATAAAGAAGGCAGTTGAAGAAAATGACAAGGTTATGGTAAGTGTATTTGTAAACCCTATACAGTTTGGGCCTAATGAAGATCTTGAAACATATCCCCGTGATTTTGATGCAGATTTGAAAATGATAGAAAGCCTTGGGGCTGATATGGTATTTCATCCAGAACCTTCTGATATGTATGCATCAGATTTTTCCACAACCATAAGTGTAGCGGGAGTTTCTGAAAACCTGTGTGGTGCTAGAAGGCCGGGACATTTTAACGGTGTGTGCACTGTAGTTACGAAGCTTTTTAATCTGTCAGAAGCTGACAGAGCGTATTTTGGTCAGAAAGATGCTCAGCAGCTTGCTGTTGTAAGAAGAATGGTAAGAGACTTGAATGCCAACATAGAAATTATTGGATGTCCCATAATAAGAGAAGATGATGGATTGGCTAAAAGTTCAAGAAACACATATCTTAGTTCGGAAGAAAGAAAAGCGGCAACTGTGCTTAATAAGGCATTATGCGCTGGAAAGCAGATGGTCGAAGAGGGAGAAAAGAGTGCTTTGACTGTAAAATTAAGGATTGAAGATATAATTTCCAAAGAACCTCTTGCGAAAATTGACTATGTAGAAATAACGGACTGGAATTCTATTGAACCTGTTGATATAATAGATGGTAGTATTCTATGTGCTATAGCAGTTTATATAGGTAATACAAGACTTATCGATAACTTTATATATGAGGTATAAGAATGCAATTAACAATGTTAAAGGGCAAGATACACAGAGCTGTTGTAAAACAAGCTGATCTTGATTATGTGGGTTCTATTACAGTAGATCCGTTGCTTCTTGAAGCGGCTGATATTCTCGAGTATGAGATGGTTCAGATTGTAGATGTGGAGAATGGCAACAGATTTGAGACCTATACCATAGAGGGCGAAAGAGGTTCAGGACAGATTTGTCTTAACGGGGCAGCGGCTCGAATGGTTCGCGAAGGCGATCATATTATCATTATGTGTTATTGCAAGATGGATAGAGAAGAAGCAGAATCGCATAAGCCACATGTGGTCTTTGTAGATTCTGACAACAATATAGTTTCTGTGGCCAGATATGAGAAGCACGGAGAAATAAAGAATTATTAGAGGACAGGATGCTTAAGGGAAAGACAGTTATTCTAGGAGTAAGCGGTTCTATTGCCGCGTATAAAATTGCAAATCTATCGTCAATGCTTGTAAAACAGCATGCCAATGTGCACGTGATAATGACGAAGAATGCAACTAATTTTATTAATCCTATTACATTTGAGACGCTTACAAATAATAAATGTATAGTAGATACATTTGACAGAAATTATGAGTTCAATGTAGAGCATGTATCACTTGCTTCTAAGGCGGATTGCATGATGATTGCGCCTGCTAGTGCAGATATTATTGCCAAGCTAAAGTGTGGTATTGCTGATGATATGCTCACAACAACGGCATTGGCAATGGAAGGCGCTATGCTTGTTGCCCCTGCCATGAATACACATATGTATGAGAAAAAGGTGACCCAGGATAATATAGCGGCACTTAAGGAATATGGATATGAGGTGATTGAGCCGGCAGAAGGACATTTGGCATGCGGTGATGTGGGCAAGGGTAAGATGCCGGAGCCTGAAGTTTTACTCGAATATATTTATAAGGCTATTCTAAGAGAGAAGGATATGGCAGGTAAGAAAGTACTTGTCACTGCAGGGCCTACCAGAGAGGCTTTTGATCCTGTAAGATTCATAAGCAACCATTCAACCGGTAAGATGGGATATGCTCTTGCAAGGGAAGCGGCAGCAAGAGGAGCTGAAGTCGTACTTATATCAGGACCTGTTAATATAGAGAGAATCCCATATGTACAGACTGTGGATATAATTAGTGCAAAGGATATGTATGAGGAATGCGTTAAATATTTCCCTGAAGCTGACATATTGATTAAAGCTGCAGCAGTTGCCGACTATAGACCTAAAGATATCTCAGGAGAGAAGATTAAAAAATCGGAATCGAATTCAAGTGTTGAACTTGAAAGGACTGATGATATTATTGCTCACCTTGGTAAGACAAAGAAGGATAATCAGTTTATTTGCGGCTTTTCAATGGAAACCGAGAATATGATTGAGAATTCACGTACAAAGCTTAATAAAAAAAATATAGATATGATAGTTGCCAATAATCTTAAAACCAAGGGGGCTGGTTTTGGGACAGATACCAATGTAGTAACATTGATTACAAAGAGCAGTCAAAAGGAACTTGAAATCATGTCTAAAGCAGATGTTGCTCATGAGATTCTAAATGAGATAGTAAAAAACACATGAGGAGAAGGCTATGAGAAAAAGAATTGTTGCATTAATAGTAATGTCCGTTCTTGTTATTTCATTACTCAGTGGATGCGGTTATGGCAATATTAAGGATGGAGAATCTACGAATACTGTGTGTATAGGTGTTCAGCCATCAGCAGCTTTTATTCCTATGTTCATTGCCAGACATACTGGTGAGTTAGAGAAGGCCCTTAAGGAGCAAGGGGTTAATGTAATATGGTTTGACTTCCAATCCGGCCCGCCTATGAATACATCTATTGCCAAAGCAGAGACTGACCTTTGTGTATATGGCGATGTGCCAACTGTTTCATCCATAGAGCAGGGAAGTGTGCGTGAGGTTGTTGGAATTACAGCTCAAGCGGCAGATTCTTATGCAATAGTGGTTCCTAAGTATTCAACCATTAATTCGCCACAGGATCTTAAGGGTAAGAAGGTTGCCACCGTACTTGGAAGTACTAGTCATAATATGCTAGATAAATATCTTGCAAGTGGAGGCATGACATTTGATGATATAGAGCTTGTAAGTGGAACAGTGTCTAGCATGCCAGATATGCTTAAAAGTGGGCAGGTAGATGCTATCTCCTTGTGGGAACCAGGAGTAACCAAGCTTACTGATTTAGGTGATTATAGAATTCTTGCACAGGGTTCAGATTGTGGACTGGCAGGAACCAATACAATTGTTGGACGAGAATCATATTGTGAAGTCAACCCTAAGGTGGTTGAGACAATACTTAAGGAATATAAGAAGGCAGCAGATAATATCCCATATACGTCTGATGATACATGGGGGTATGTAGCTGACTATCTTGGACTAGATGTAAGTCAGGTTAAGTCTATGTTACCGAAGTATAATTATAGTGTAGCTATTACAACACAAGACATAGCATCTCTTAATGATACAATCAAATTCCTAGTTAAGATTGGCAAGCTGCCTAAGGAATACAATATATCAAAATACTGTAATTGCAAGTACTATAATGGTGAATACCATAGGAGAAAGAATTAATGAGAATCAACATTTATTACGGTGGAAGAGGTAATCTTGATGACCCTACACTGTATGCACTTAAGAAAATAGAGAAGGTTTTGGCTGATGACTTCAAGGTTGAGGTTCATAGATATAACATATATGAACAGAAGAATCAGATATCAACCCTTCCACAAACTCTCAAGAATGTAGATGGAATCATTCTTGCAACCACTGTTGAGTGGTTAGGAATTGGTGGATATATGACACAGTTCCTAGATGCCTGCTGGCTTTATGGAGACAAGGAGAAGTTCGAGTCGATTTATATGCAGCCAGTAGTTATGTCTACCACATACGGAGAGAGAGAAGGAGTTCTTGAGCTTAAGAAGGCATGGGAGATTCTCGGAGGAATTCCTTGTGATGGACTATGCGGCTATGTGGAGGATATGAGTTCCTTTGAGAATAGTAGAGAGTATTCTCATATTATAGAGAAGATGACAGAGAATATGTTCAGAACAATTTCTCATAAGATGAAGGGACTTCCAACAAGTAATCAGGCAGTATCAAGGACTGTTGCAAGACCACAACAGCTTAATCTTACTCCGGAAGAAGGAGAGCAATTATCAGAGTATGTATCTGATGATATCTTCGTTAAGCAGCAGAGAGAAGATGTTATGGAACTCGCTTCCATTTATTCTAAGCAGATGGGCGACGAATTCTCTGATGAGGCAGACGAGTATGTTAATGATTTTGTCAACCATTTCCACCCACAGGGAGTAGATGTGAATTATTCTCTTATAATAGAAGGGCGAGAGAAGCCACTATTCATAGGAGTGCATGGAGATGTAATTGATTGTCACTTTGGCGAGGAGGAAGATATTAATTTTACTGGTAAGCTACCAGCAAGAGTACTTGACCAGATTGTTTCTGGACGCAAGACATTCCAAGGCGCATTCTCTCTAAGCCATATGACCGCAAGAGGCGAACTCAGTTCGCTATCTCTACTAGATAAGTTATTTGTATTTGATGCATAGTTTGCAGGGTTCAGGAGGACAAGACATGAAGGACAATAATTGTATTTTTTGTAAGTTAGCTAATGGGGACATTCCAACTAATAGTATCTATGAGGACGTCGACTTCAAGGTCATTCTTGATGCCGCACCTGCAACCAAGGGACATGCTCTAATCATTCCTAAATCTCATTATAAGGATATATATGAGATTGATGAAGAGCTTGCAGGCAAAGCTTTTAAGCTGGCTAAGAAGCTTACAATATCTATGACAGATAAGTTAGGATGTGAAGGCTTCAATATCCTACAGAACAATAAGGAAGTGGCTGGTCAGACAGTATTTCATTTCCACATGCATCTTATTCCAAGATATAAGGAAGGTAAGTCTATTCTTACATGGGGGCACGAAGAGTTTACTCCTGAAGAGATGGAAGATATCTGCAAGTCTTTAAGCTAGAGATGCGTAAGAATAGTTTTTTGATTGTGAATAATTAAGGTTAGAATAACGAAGAAGGAGTTAGCGGTAGTATGAAGAAGATAGTCATGACAGGCGGAGGAACCGCAGGGCATGTAACACCTAATGTTGCCTTGTTCCCAAGACTTAGAGAAGAGGGATACGAGATTTCTTATATTGGTTCTTATAATGGAATAGAGAAGGATTTAATTAAGAAGCAGGGTGTAGAATACTTCGGCATTTCTTCTGGCAAGTTAAGAAGATATTTTGATTTGAAGAATTTCTCAGATCCATTTAGAGTTATGAAGGGCTATGGCGAGGCTAAGAAGATTCTTAAGCATGTTAAGCCTGATGTTGTATTTTCTAAAGGAGGATTTGTTACAGTTCCTGTTGTATTCGCGGCTAAGAAGCTGCATATTCCTGTAATAATACATGAGTCAGATATAACTCCAGGTCTTGCTAATAAGCTGGCAATTCCAAGAGCAACTTATGTGTGTCACAATTTCCCTGAGACTGCCGCACATCTTCCAGAAGGAAAGTCAAGGCTTACAGGATGCCCAATCAGACAAGAGCTATTTGAAGGCGATAAGAATAAGGGATTAGAGTTCTTAGGCTTTGGAAGTGACAAACCAGTCCTTATGATTATCGGCGGTAGTACAGGGGCGCAGGCAGTTAACGAATGTGTTAGAGAGAATCTTGATGAGCTTCTCAAGACATTTAACATCGTTCACCTATGCGGCAAGGGCAAGGTTGACGAGTCATATAATAATGTAGAAGGATATAATCAGTATGAATATATATCTGATGAGTTAAATGATATATTTGCAGCAGCAGATATGGTTATATCCCGTGCTGGTGCAAATGCTATATGTGAGCTACTTGCACTTAAGAAGCCGCATCTTCTCATTCCATTAAGTGCTAACGCAAGTAGGGGAGACCAGATTCTTAACGCCAAGTCCTTCAAGAAGCAAGGATTTTCCGAGGTGTTAGAGGAAGAGGATATAACCTCTGAGACATTTATGAAGGCTGTTATGAAGGTATATAACAATCGTGACGAGTACATAAGCAAGATGGCTGCTAGTAAGACAAGTAATCCTATTGAGACCATAATTAACCTGATTGAGGAGGTCTCATAGCAATATGTTGCGATTCTGTTAAGACCGCTTTGGCGGTCTTTTTGTATATATTGAATAAAAAATCGAAAATAACGCATTAAAATTGTGAAAATAATGGAAAGTTTGCACAAAAGTTGACAATAATCCCCTTAGATGTTATGATACCAATCGTAACAAATCTGTAACAAATTAAAATATTCGCAACATTTTGTAATACATTTGGCGAATATGGGGGTAAAGAAAGAATGAATCTTAACAAAAAGTTAACAAAGGAAAATAAAAATAGAATCCCAACTAAGAGACTTATACAGGCTGGAGCAGTAACATTAGCATTTACAGCAATGGTTGGAACAGCTGCTTTTAATAGCAGTGCTAACGATGACAACGCCTACAAAGGAACAACATCGGGCATTATCTCAAGTATGTATGTAGATGATAACGATCTTCTAGTTGGTAACAATAATGTAACAAGTGTAGGACTTGATTCAGAATCAGCTAAGTGGATTCTTAGTCTTATGGCTAATGTAGAGGATTTTGCCTATGTAAGAGTGGCACCTTCCGATGATGCTGAGATTGCGGGTAAGCTAAGAAGAGGCGACATGGCAAGAGTTGAGTCCCTTACTAACGATGGTTGGTATCAGATTACATCTGGTAACCTGTCAGGATATATTAAGGCAGATGTAAGTCTTACAGGAACTGCTTGTAGAGATTTTGCTAATGCAGTTGGATATAACGGTGGTGTAGGAATTACTGTTGACGAAGAGAATGCACAGATAGCAGCATTCCAGGCAGCAGCAGAAGAAGCAGCAAGACAAGAGGCAGCTAAGGCTAAGGCAGCAGCTTCATCATCAAGCTCTGTAACATCTACTCAGAAGGAGAGCTACGGTGCATCTACTGATGAGGTAACACTTCTTGCAGCAATCGTTGAGAAGGAAGCAGGCGGAAGCGGATATCAGGGAATGCTTGCAGTTGCTTCAGTAGTAATGAACAGAGTTCGTTCATCTTCTTATCCTGATTCAATAGCAGGTGTTATTGATCAGAAGGGACAATTCACAGGCGGAATAGCAGGACTGTCTCGAATCATTTCAAGAGGACCAAGCTCGGCTGCAATAAGAGCCGCTGAGGCAGCCCTTGCTGGTGAAGATATTGTAGGTGGCATGGTAAGCTTTAGAAGTACATCTACTGGTCACTCAGGAACAGTTATCGGTGACAACGTATTCTTCTAAAATGTTAAAAGTAACATAGATAGATTCTCAAGGCGATTACTTTAAGGTAGTCGCTTTTTTGTATTTAATATAGTTGATTTTTTTGCATATACTTTATACAAATATGGTAGAATATATGATGTAGTAATGTTCGCAAATGATAATATGGACTATTCAATTTACATTTTGATTATATAGATAATAATTAGGAGGAAATAATAATGAATCTTTCAGGAAGGAATTTTCTTAAGCTCATGGATTTTGAGCCTGATGAAATCAGGTATCTTATAGATGTGGCTGCGAAGTTGAAGGACGAGAAGAAGAAGGGCATACCTCACGATGACTGCCTAGCAGGCAAGAATATTGCGTTGATATTTGAAAAGACATCTACAAGGACAAGATGTTCATTCGAAGTAGCTGCCCATGACTTGGGAATGCATACCACATATCTTGACCCTGATAGTTCGCAGATTGGCAAGAAGGAATCTATGAGAGATACAGCAAGAGTTCTTGGCAGAATGTTCGATGGAATCGAGTACAGAGGCTTCGAACAGGAGAGAGTAGAGGCACTTGCCAAGTATTCTGGTGTTGTTGTATGGAACGGATTAACTAACGAATTTCACCCAACACAGATGATAGCTGATATGCTTACCATCAAGGAGAAATTCGGACGCATTGAGGGCTTGAAATTTGTATATATGGGTGACGCAAGATTTAATATGGGTAATTCCTTAATGGTAACATGTGCCAAGCTTGGAATGGATTTCGTTGCATGTACTAATAAGAAATATTTCCCAGAGGATAAGCTTGTTAAGTATTGTCAGGAAGAGGCTAAGAAGTCAGGTGCAAGCATTACACTTACAGAATCAGTTGAGGAAGGATGCAAGGATGCAGATATTATCTACACAGATGTGTGGGTTTCCATGGGAGAGCCAACTGAAGTCTGGAAGGAGAGACTTGATGATTTGATGCCTTATCAGGTTAATAACAAGGCTATGTCTTATGCTAAGGATAGCTGTATATTTATGCACTGCCTTCCAGCGTATCATAATCTTGAGACACAGGTTGGAAGAGACGTTCATGAGAAGTTCGGCTACGACGAGTTAGAGGTTACAGAGGAAGTATTCGAAGGTCCACAGTCAGTTGTATTTGACGAGGCTGAGAACAGAATGCATTCAATTAAGGCAATAATGTATACAACACTTAAGGGTTAAGAATAGATAATAATGATTGATTACATATACAAAGAATACGATAGTGTAACATCAACGAATGATGTTGCGAAACAATTGATTAATGAGTATTGTCCAGAAGGAACAATCATATACACCAGGGAGCAGACTGACGGCAGAGGCAGGCGTGGTCGTATGTGGCAGGACAAGAAGGGTGAGACACTTGCAACATCCTTAGTGTTATACCCTACCCTCCCACAGGAGTATATATCTTGTATAACTCTTGTTGCGGCTCTTAGCGTTCGCGCAGCAATTAAGAATTTCTCATCTCTTGAATGCAAGATTAAGTGGCCTAATGATGTGATTTGTTCTGACAAGAAGATATGTGGTATTCTTACTGAACGAATATTTGTTGAAGGCAAGAGTGCTGTCATTGTTGGAATTGGTGTCAATGTCAAGAATCAGGAATTCCCAGAGGAATTAGAAGACAAGGCCACATCTATATTCAACGAAGTTGCTGCTGAGAAGGAAGAGATGCGTCGCGTCCTAGGTGATGATAATGACGAGAATTACAACAGTGATGTGATTCGTAAGCTCATGGAAGAAGACAATAACGAGTTACTCTATCTTATATGGGACAGATTCAACGAGTATTATGATATATTCATTAAGTCTGGTAATATGGCAGGATTAGTCGAGGAATATAACAAATGTCTTATTAACGTAGGCCGCGTTGTCAAAGCCACAGACCCTATAGAAGAGATTAACGGCGTCGCCCTTGGCATTAATGAGATGGGAGAGCTTGTTATTTCAACAGGCCATGGCAAGAAGAATATATCGTCAGGGGAAGTTACAGTTCGTGGCTTATACAGCTATACCAAGTAGAGGATATATATTATGTATTACGATGAAGAGTTAGTATTGTGTGGTGCCAGTTCCTATAATAAGAAATATTATTTTAACGAGGACTTCAACCTTATTCCACAGAAGGTTAAGGATGAGCTCAAGATTATGTGTGTTCTATTTACGGAAGAAGTAGGTGGAACAATTCAGCTTGTCTACGAAGAGGATGGCACATTAGAGATTGTGACAGACAAGGAAGAGGATGATATTCTCTATGATGAGATAGGAAGTGTGCTTAAGGTTAAGCAGCTTCAGAGGGAGAAGAGGGAATTGTTCGAATCCTTAGAGACATTTTACAAGGTTATGATTGACCCTCAGGAATAATTAAGAACAGTCAGGAATCATAAAGAGTTTTTAGGAGTAATTATAAGATTACAGTTAGGAGATATTAGATGTTACTATGTATCGATGTTGGAAATACTAATATTACACTTGGAGTATTCGATAAAGAGAAGCTCCTAGGAACATTTCGTATGACAACTAAGATCGAAAGAACCAGTGATGAATATGGAATGACAATTAGGAAGATATTCGACTACAACGGAATCGATTCAGACGGGATTCATCACACAATTATTGCATCAGTTGTTCCTAAGGTAATGTATTCTCTGACTAGCGGAATCATTAAGTATTTCAATAACAAGCCAATTATTATAGGTCCGGGGGTCAGGACGGGAATGAAGATAGTAGCACCATTTCCAGAACACATTGGTGCTGACAGAATTGTAGATGCTGTTGCGGCATACGAGATGTATGGTAAGGGCAATCCTGTGCTAGTGGTAGATTACGGTACTGCCACCACATACGACCTTGTGGACAAGGAGGGATCCTATATAGCTGGGGTTACGGCACCAGGAATCAGGCTTTCGGCAAGTGCATTGTGGCAAGGAGCAGCAAGACTTCCTGAGATTGAGATTAAGAAGCCTGACAGTATACTTCCTAATGAGACAGTGCCATCAATGCAGGCAGGTCTTGTGTTTGGGCAGATAGGACAGACAGAGTATATTGTTAAGAATATGATCAGGGAATCAGGCTACGAGAATGTCAAGGTAGTAGCAACAGGTGGCCTTGGCAAGATTATTTATCCTGAGACAGATATATTCGAAGTCTACGATCAGGAACTGACACTTCATGGAATGAGAATTATATTCGAGAGACAGAAGAAGAGAAGATAATATGGCAATAATTCATCCAATTGATATTGGAAATGTGCATTTGAAAAACAACATAATTCTAGCACCAATGGCAGGGGTAGGTGACCTGCCATTTCGTGTGTTGTGCTCTAGGATGGGAGTAGGTATGACCTGCACTGAGATGGTAAGTGCCAAGGCCATATTCTATAACAACAAGAAGACCTATACTCTTATGGAAAGAGACAAGGAGGAGCCCATATTAGCTGTCCAATTATTCGGACACGAACCGGTATGTATTAGTGAGATGGCAGCCAGGCTTGAGGAGGAAGGAATATCCTACGATATACTTGATATTAATATGGGGTGTCCGGTGCCTAAGGTTGTCAACAACGAGGATGGGTCAGCACTAATGAAGAATCCACCTTTGGCAGGGCGAATAGTAGAAGAGACAGTTAAGGCTACAAATAGACCTGTAACTGCCAAGATAAGAATAGGCTTTGACTGTGACAACATCAATGCTGTTGAGATGGCGCACGTATTAGAGGAGTCGGGCGCAAGTGCAATAACAGTTCATGGAAGAACCAGGTCCCAATATTATTCTGGCAAGGCTAATTGGGACGTGATCGGTCAGGTTAAGTCCAAGGTTAGTATTCCTGTCATAGGCAATGGTGATATAACCTGCTATAGAGATGTTATTAAGATGCATGAGTTAACAGGTGTTGATGGATTTATGGTGGGAAGAGCAGCCCAGGGTAATCCATGGATATTTAAGGGCATACTAGATGAGGCTAAGATGTACGATAATTCGGACAGCATTGACATGGACTTACTAGCGGCGGATGGCAATGACTACAAGCCTGAGTGGGATGACATTAAGGATATGATACTTACTCATGCTAAGATGCTTATTGACTATAAGGGTGAGTATATTGGCATACGCGAGATGCGCAAGCACTCTGCCTGGTATATGAGCGGTATGTATAATGCAAGCACATTTCGCGGGAGGATTAATGAGGTAGAGAGTATTGATGAACTAGAAGAGCTGCTTGATATGATATAGAATATACGAATTTCCTTGCAAAAACGTACATTTATTGCTATAATACATAAGTTGTAAAATCGATTAATAAAGAAAGGTCTGATGGTGATATGGAAGATAAGAAGATCTTAACTAAAGAAGGACTTAAAGAATTAGAAGATGAATTAGAATACCTTAAGGTTGTAAAGCGTAAAGAGCTATCTGCAATCATTAAGGAAGCAAGAGAACAAGGTGACTTATCAGAGAACGCTGAGTACGATGCTGCCAGAGATGAGCAGGCCAAGGTTGAGGCAAGAATAGAGCAGATTCAGTTGCTGCTTAAGGACGTAGAAGTTCACTCAGATGAAGATGTTGATAGTGATAAAGTTAACATTGGCTGTACAGTCAAGATTCGCGACATGGAATTCAAAGAGGATGCCACATACAAGATTGTGGGTTCAACAGAAGCGAATTCCCTTAAGAATAAGATTTCCAATGAGTCTCCAATCGGTAAGGCAATAATTGGTGCGAAGGTTGGTCAGACAGTTAAGGTTGAGACACCATCCGGAATACTTAAGTTCAAGGTGTTAGAGATAGAGAAATCTAACTAGACTAGTAATGATAAGCCAGGTGTTGAGTCATCTGGCTTTTTGTATGTATTAAGAAAGAGAGTATTAAATGGCTAAGAATAATCAGAAGGAACAAGTACAGGATATAGGACAGCTTCTTAAGGTTCGCCGCGAGAAGCTTGCTAATTTACAGGAAAGTGGCAATGACCCATTTGCCATAACAAGCTACGACCAGACTCATCATAGTGATGAAGTAAAGTCAATGTACGAAGAGTACGAGGCTGAGACATTGAAGGACTATGTGGAGCCTGAGCTTCCAGAAGAACCAGAGGAAGGTGCAGATAATGAGGTTATCGCAGCCTACCGTAAGGCTAAAAAGGAAGCATACAATGGTAAGCGAGAGCTATTAGACGCCAACGCTCCTAAGGTTTCAATTGCAGGTCGTATGATGTTCAAGCGTGTAATGGGTAAGGCAAGCTTTGCCAATATTCGTGACCTTAAGGGTGACGTTCAGATATATGCTTCTAAGGATGCGTTAGGCGATGAGCTTTATGCGACATTTAAGAAATGTGACATCGGTGACATCTGGGGTGTCAAGGGATATGTATTTCGCACAATGACAGGTGAGATTAGTATCCATGCGGAAGAGATGGTGCTGCTTACTAAGTCACTTCAGATTCTTCCTGAGAAATTCCATGGACTGACTGATACAGACATGCGTTATCGTCAGAGATATGTTGACCTTATTATGAATCAGGAATCCCGCGACGTATTCGTTAAGCGTTCACAGATTCTTAAGGAGATTAGAAATTTCCTTGCAGGCCGCGACTTCATGGAGGTTGAGACACCAATGCTTGTTCACAATGCAGGTGGTGCAGCAGCAAGACCATTTGAGACACATTACAATTCTCTTGACGAAGATGTTAAGCTTCGTATATCTTTAGAGCTTTATCTTAAGAGATTAATTGTTGGTGGACTCGAGCGCGTATACGAGATTGGCAGAGTATTTAGAAATGAAGGTGTTGACACTCGTCACAATCCTGAGTTTACTCTTATGGAATTGTATCAGGCATACACAGACTATGAAGGCATGATGGAGCTTACAGAGTCAATGTTTCGTTATCTTGCTGAAAATGTATGTGGCTCTGCTAAGATTACATATCAGGGAACAGAGATTGATTTAGGAAAGCCATTTGCAAGAATGACAATGACAGAGGCTGTTAAGAAATATAGTGGCGTTGATTTTGATGAGGTTGCATCAGACGAGGATGCCAAGGCTCTTGCAGATGAACGTGAGATTGAATACGAGGATTTCCATAAGAAGGGTGACATCCTTAATCTCTTCTTCGAAGAGTATGTTGAGGAGCACCTAATTCAGCCAACATTCATCATGGACCATCCACTTGAGATAAGTCCACTAACTAAGAAGAAGCCAGACGACCCTACCAAGGTAGAGCGATTCGAGCTATTCATCAACACATGGGAAATGTGTAACGCATACTCAGAGTTAAATGACCCAATCGATCAAAGAGAGCGTTTCGCAATGCAGGATGCTAACGCAGAGGCAGGCGACGACGAAGCCGAGCATACGGACGAGGACTTCCTAAACGCGCTAGAAATCGGCATGCCACCAACAGGTGGAATCGGCTACGGAATCGACAGACTTGTGATGCTGCTAACAGATTCAGCAGCGATAAGGGATGTGCTGCTCTTCCCGACACTTAAATCTATTCAGTAAGAAATGGCGTAGAATCAGCAGTTACAGTAAGTAAGGTCGAAATTTACGACCAATTTACGACCAAATAAAGAGAACACGTTTATTTATAGAATCCTTCAAGCAAGAAGGATTCTATTTTTTTGTATCACAGTAAAAAATAAACCACCTGAATCGTGATAGGATATTGACAAAAATCTATCATTGGAGTATCATGATAGTAATATATAAAAAGTCTATCATGAAAGGAGCATAATTATTTGGATGTTACTAGAGATGAAGTAAGAGACTATTTAAGTGAAGTAAAAAAATCTGTTAATGATGGACGTTATCAGATATCACCTAGAACAAAGAATCAAAGTTTATATATAGATTATGTTTTTTCAGAAAAACGATGTAAGGAAATTCTACTGGATTTGGAGGTTGATGATTTTTCTGATGCAGTACAAAATGATCACCCAGAGCATCCAGAGGAGGTTCTTTATATATTTGGCAAGGAAGTATCGTTATTACCAAAATACGGGGGTGACGAAGAAACAGTTGCATTGTATATCAAGTTTAATAAACTGACTAACCTATATGTAATTGTAATATCTTTCCACAAGCAGGATTATCCGCTAACTTATAAGTTTAAGTAAGAACAGAAAAATAAGGAAAATAGAATAAGGAAAAAACGGAGGGCAATGACATGGCAAAGGAGAGGACACAGTTTTGTATAGAATGCAGAAAAGAAACTGGATATAAGATCAGAAGAGAACAGTGTACACATTGCATTAAAGGACAGGAATATACCTTTAATGTATTAAAAGCTGTATGTGAAGAATGTGGTGAGGAAGTTAACTTACCAGGGTTAATGGATAGCAATGCTAAATTAATTGATGAACAGTACAGAAATATAGAAAATCTTGTATCCGTTGAGGATATTTATACATTAATGGAGATTTATAACATAGGAAAAGCTCCGTTATCATTGGCATTAGGATTTGGTGAAATCACAATTACTAGATATCTTCAGGGACAGTATCCATCAGTTGAATACTCTAGGATTATTCGAAAGGCATTATCTGATGCTGATTTTATGATGGATTGTCTCGAGGAGAATAAAGCAAAAGTGGGAGATACTGCATTCAGAAAGTCATGGAGTGCAGCAATGAAATTGAAGGAACTTGTGGATTCTGTATCTGAGAAGATGCTTATTACAATTTCATATATCTTTGAAAAGACAGGAGAAATAACTCCACTTGCTTTACAGAAGATTCTTTACTATATACAGGGGATTTTTATGGTTAATTATGACAGACCGCTATTCAGTGAGGAATGTAAGGCTTGGGTGCATGGTCCTGTGTATGAAGACGTGTACGATATGTTCAAAGGATTTAAGTATAATCCAATTGAAGACAAAAGATTTGTGATTTTCAAAGATAGATTTCAGATGCTCACAGATGAGGAGAAGGAAGTAATAGATATGGTTCTTAACTCATTTGGAATGTATAGTGGTAAAACATTGGAAAGAATTACTCATAAAGAATCACCTTGGGCTGATGTTTATGATGGTGATAATGTTTGTGGATATACAAATGAACCTATTACAAAAGGGGCTATCAAAGAATACTTTAAGTCGATATCGCAGGATTTTGATCTCAAATCTGAGGAGGGATTAAAGAAGTATATTCAGAGTCAATTAGCTTGTTAAAACAGAAGTGGTATCAAAATGTACACATTTTGGAACGCTCAGATAAGGTTGACAGGAGGACGGGGATTTGCGTTCAACTTTATTTTGAAAGGTGATTTATACATGAAAAAAATGCGGATATCCGCAAAAATATCGCGAGGTTGACAAGGACCCGGTCCTTTTGTCACAATTGAGTAGGGAGGGAATCGATCATGAGCAAAATAGAATTAGTTCGTGGAAGCGTTGTGGAAATGGAAGTTGACGCCATAGTCAATGCCGCTAATAGTAGTTTGCTAGGAGGCGGCGGAGTAGATGGTGCAATTCACCGTGCTGCAGGACCAAAGCTTTTAGAAGAGTGCAGAACATTAAATGGATGTGACACTGGTGATGCTAAGATTACGAAGGCATACAACATCAAGAACGCAAAGTACATAATACATACAGTAGGTCCTGTCTATAGTGGTTCTAAAGAGGATGCCATTCTTCTAGCCTCATGCTACACGAAGAGCTTGGACTTGGCATTAGAGAATGGATGTAGCAGCATTGCATTTCCAGGAATATCAACAGGAGTGTACGGATATCCCATAGATGAGGCTGCCAAGGTCTCTTTAGATGCCATCAATAAATGGATAGACAATCACCCAGCCGCTGATATAAATGTGTATTTATGTTGCTTTAGACATAGAGAAATGGCAGCATACGAAGATATACTGCGTTAATAACAACGCATTTAAAAAACTAACGGGAGGCAACTCTTAATGAAAAATTTGAAAAGATTAATTTCTTTGCTGCTTGTAGTAACATTTTGTATAACAGGAGTCTGTGGATGTGGCAATGCAAACAACCCGAATAACACGACACAAAGCATTGTAAAGAATAATCTTTCTAAAGACGGTTATAAACTAGAGCAGGTGGTAGTTCTTAGCCGTCACAACATTCGCTCACCCTTATCAGAGAAGGGCTCTGTATTAGATACTATGACGCCTCATAACTGGATTCCATGGTCCTCTAAAGCAAGCGAAATATCTCTTCGAGGAGGCATCTTAGAAACCGAGATGGGACAGTATTTTAGAAAATGGTTAGAGAAGGAAGGACTGTTCCCTGAGAACTATATGCCACGTGACGGGGAAGTTAGAATCTATGCCAATTCGAAGCAGCGCACAATTTCGACTGCCAATTATTTCAAGACAGGTCTTCTTCCTGTAAGTAATCAGCCAGTGGAGTATCATATGGAATTTGATGCTATGGATCCTGTTTTTAATCCACGTCTTACCAATATTAATGATCAGTTTAAAGAAGAGGCTCTGCAGCAGATGACAGAGATTTATAATTCGCGTATGGCAGAAATCTCAGACAATTATAAGCTTCTTGAAGAAGTTATTGATGTAGAAGAATCGGAGGATTATAAGTCTGGCAAATTCACAGAATTTAAACCAGGTGATGATACATTTTCACTAGAGGAAATGAACGAGCCGGCGTTGAAGGGCTCTCTAAAAACAGCATGTTCTTTAAGCGACGCATTAGTGCTCCAATATTACGAGGCTAATCCCCAGAACGTGGCTTTCGGCAAGCATCTAAGCATGAAGCAGTGGAAAGATATTGCCGAGATTAAGGATGCATATCAGGATGTATTATTTTCAGCACCTAAGATTGCAACTAATATAGCCAGCCCACTTCTTAAGGAGATTAAGGCTGAGCTTGATAACAATACTCGTAGCTTTTCTTTTCTATGTGGACATGACTCTAATATATCAAGCGTGATGTCTGCCCTATCAATAGAGGATTATAATCTGCCAAATGCTATTGAGAAGACACCTATCGGATGTAAATTGGTATTTTGTAAGTGGGTAGATTCTTCTGGCAAAGAATACATTAGCGTTGATATGGTAAATCAGACCATTGATCAGCTTAAGGGGATGAATCTTCTTGACGAAAGTAATCCGCCATGTATAGTGGAGCTTAAGTTTAATGGTCTTGAGCCTAATCCTAATGGTCTATACACACTTGAAGATGTAATGAAACGATTTAATTGACAGGTGCTCAGAAGATTTTAGGTGATAAAAAAAAGATTTCAAAAAAATGTCGCATTTTGTATAATTTATGTGTATATATAAGTGAAAAGAAAATTGGCAGGGGGATTAGCAAAGTTGCAGTCCTTTTGTTGATAATATTAATAAGAAGGGGGTAATTATTATGAGAAATGATTTATTAAAGGGATTAACAGATGAGCAGATTAAGAAGGTAGAAGCTTGCAAGAGTCCAGACGAAATCTTAGCACTTGCTAAGGCAGAAGGTGTTGAACTTTCTGAAGAGCAACTAGAAGCAGTAAGTGGTGGTTGTGGAACAGATAAAAACAAAAATAAGATGCATTGCTACTGTTGTGGTTCCTACGATATGAAGTATTATGCCAGAGAAGGAGATAAGAAAGCATATTGGGAATGCCAAAAGTGTGGAGCAGATTTCCCTATGTCAAACTCAATCGTAGATTAACAGGATAAAGAAAATCACCTGGATTTTGAAAGCCAGGTGATTTTTTTGCGTTTAGAACTTACATGATTTATGATTTTCCACCATAAAAGGCAATGCCATTTCTTCCGTTTTCCTTAACCCTATACAAAGCCTCATCAGCTTGCTTGAATAGTTCATCTCTTGTGATTCCGTCATCACCAAAGGCTACACCAGCGCTGACTGAAACAGGGGGAATGTTTTCTTCTTCATTCCCCTTTAATAGGGTTTCATTAATATTCTTTATTTTCTTACTAATGAGCTTAGAAAGTCTGCTATCAGCATTTACCATAATTACAGCCATTTCGTCGCCACCAATTCTACAGATATAATCCTGTGAACGGAAGCTTCCGAATACTGAATCCGATACTTTAATTAATACCTTATCTCCAATATCATGACCATATGTGTCATTTATATCCTTGAATTTGTCTAAGTCCACAAGTATAAGTGCAGCTGTATCCAAATCCAGATTCTCCATTAAGAACTCATAACCACGACGATTGTACAATCCTGTAAGCTTGTCATGTGTAGCCTGGTATGTGAGCTTCTCTTTTTTCTTTAGGTTAGTATGGTGCATAAGATTATATGTTTTTGCCAAGAATCTTATCTCGTAAGCACCCTTAACTGGAATATCCTCTTCGTCTCGAATCTTCTCTACACATTTCTGTAATGGAGAGATAACAAGTGTTGATGTTAGGAACACTATTAACAGCATTATTGCAATAAGAATAACAGTAAGAATATGCTCTCCAGCCACTTGCTTTTTGAGCATCGCAGCCATATTAGCCTGTTCTGTTTCCATCTCAACTTCTAATTCTGTCAGACATGTCTGCATATGGTCTGAGATAATATCCTTCTTGTTCTGATAGTCTTTTCCAAAAACTACCTTCTCGGCTTCAACTTTTTTATCATCAGATGATAAATTCATAATCCATGTAGGAAGCTCAACATTCTGTATCTCCTCAGGATAATCCGAGATATCATATCCATAAGCAGCAACAGCAATTCGTGCAGCATAATACTCATCATTCATAAGAGCCATTGATTCCTTCATGGCTTCATTCAGATTAAAGAAAGCAACAGACTGACCACGATATGCCTCTAGCATGGCAAGGGCATTATCCCTTCTTTTTGTTTCCTTTGCTTCTTTAAAATAGTTGTCAAGATATGTTTTGTCTCCAGAAGTTACGAAGAATCTGATTTGCTCTGTCAGATAATCTGACGCCTGTTGCAATTCATAGGCACCTTTTCGTACACTGAAAATGCTCTGAGTAGTATTATGCGTCTCATCATATATCTCAGTTGTCTGATGCATGGCGATAGATAGAATTATAGTAATGACAACCGCCATAGCAAGCATTATGTAATTTAGTGCTTTTAGGGAAACTCCTTGTCTTACAATATCCTTTATCTTCTTCATAGTGTCCTCGAAAATGAATTATTTGATATACAAGTTTTGGAAACTCGCATAGTCACAATCTCCATTTTACCACAAAAACGGAATTTTACCAAATATTCATCAAAAACAACTATTCCAGACCATCAAAAACAACTATTCCAGACCTTTTTCTTTGCGACTAGATATAACATCGTTGATTGTTTCAACATCGGATTTGTATGACATATAAATTATTATCCAGACAATCACATACATTACAACTGATATTGCAAATGAGATAATAAGTGCTTTTACATTTGTAGGTGATATTATTCTTAAGAAAAATGTTGCACTATAGAAGCAGAATAATATCAAAAGAAAATGAACCGTAGTTGCCTTAAGAATACTCCAGCTTTCTATCTCATATATGCAGGAGCTTGCAAATCCTACTGCTCCATACAGACCACATACCAGGGAATGAAGAATGAAGGCAAGTACGGGATTTCCAATGAATTCCGAAAAACCGGTTGTACACATATATAGTTTGCCGTCGCCCATTACAATTGACATTACAATAGGTGTTATAATAACGCCGACCATAAAACCTATTACGAAGCCAATTAAGGCTCTGTTAATCACTGTTCTTTTCATTTATGTTACCCTCCTTTAGTTATTCTTTATGAGAAGGTTTTTGATTTTTTTGACATAGTTGCGTGAAGCAAAAGAAGTGACACCATTGTCAAATTCGATGCCAATAGTTCCCACATGGTTGATGTCAAAGCACTTTACCTTGTTAATGTTGATTATTTCAGATTGCGATATTCTCATGAACCTGTCGGGATTAAGATTTTTCTCTGTGCCCGACAGAGTGTTCTTGATTCTGTATTCGCCCTCCTTAGTCTGTGCAGTAACAATATGTCCCTGGCTATATATCCTGATTATGTCTCTTTGGGCTAAGCGCATAGCCACATCCTCATTATATGCAACAATAGTAGGCGAAGTGCTCTTTGACACCTTTTCTATTGCGTCAATAATGCTTTCTACCTGTTCGTTTCTTCTTCTTGCTTTAATCGTAACTTCAGGCTCAATACATTTTATATCTAATACTAATTTGACATCGATATTGTTCTTCATTTCTAATCCCTTCAGCTGTTAAGACGTTACATTTATTATAAGAACATTATTAATTCGAGTAAATATTCTTTGCTTATTCGGTTGTTTTGAGAACTTATTTGGTAAAAAAGCCTTGACAAATTTATAACATAGTTTTATACTGTGCATTGTAAAGACAAAGGCGTCTTGAAGTTTAATACTTCAAGGCGCCATTTTTTTATATTTTTTTAGGAAAGGTGGTAAAAGGCAATGTGTTCAATTATGGGATATTGTGGCACGAAGATGTCTTATGAAGACTTCAAGCGCTCATTATCTAAGACAAAAACCAGAGGACCTGACGTAAGCAGGATTATTAAGACTAACAGAGGATATCTTGGATTCAATAGATTATCCATCATGGGACTTAATAATAATGGAATGCAGCCTTTTGTATTTAAGGATAGTTCCACACTAATCTATGATGTGACTTCAGATGCGCCTTGCTACGGAGAGCCAACTGATTATGACTATGCCCTTGTATGCAACGGTGAGATATATGGCTTTCGTGATTTGAAGGAGACATTAATTGGACAGGGTTATTCCTTCATAAGCGATTCGGATTGCGAAATCCTTCCTGCCATGTATAAGGAATGCGGAGTCGATATGTTCAAGATGCTGGATGCAGAATTCGCCCTTGTCTTATATGACAATAAGACTGATTCATATATAGCAGCAAGAGACCCTATTGGAATTAGACCTTTGTATTATGGTGTTGACGAGGACGGAAGCTACATTTTCGCATCGGAGCCTAAGAACCTGGTAAATGTTGTTAAGAACATCAAACCATTTCCACCAGGTCATTACTTTAAGGATGGAGAATTTGTATGCTACAGAGACTTATCAGAAGTTGAAGTATACAACAATGATAGTAAAGAAGTTATATTAGGTAACATACATGACCTGCTAATCGAAGGTGTAGATAAGCGACTTGATTCTGACTCACCAGTTGGGTTCCTTCTATCAGGAGGACTTGATTCTTCCCTTGTGTGTGGCATCGCTGCACAGCTTATGCCAAGACCTCTTGAGACATGGGCAATAGGAATGGATATAGATGCTATTGATCTAAAATACGCAAGAGAGGTTGCAGACTTCATTGGCTCTAATCATCACGAGATAATCATTACGAAGAAGGATGTGCAGGATGCGCTAGAGCCTGTTATCGAAGCACTTGGTACTTATGACATAACAACTATTAGAGCATCAATTGGAATGTATCTTCTGTGCAAGGCAATTCATGAGCAGTCAGATAACAAGGTTATCCTAACAGGTGAGATATCAGATGAAATCTTTGGATATAAATACACCGACTTTGCTCCATCGCCAGAAGAATTCCAGAAGGAATCTCAGAAGCGTATACGAGAGATACATATGTATGACGTGCTGCGAGCAGACAGATGTATAAGTGTTAATTCACTTGAGGCCAGAGTTCCATTTGGTGACCATGATTTTGTGGAGTATTGCATGTCCATTAATCCGGACACCAAAATGAATCATTATGGCAAAGGTAAATACTTACTTAGAAAAGCATTCGAGAAGGACAAGATAATACCAGATGATATATTGTGGCGAGAGAAGGCAGCATTTTCAGATGCTGTAGGACACTCACTTAAGGATGATTTGGTTGAACTTGCAGAAGCAACCTACTCTGATAAGGAGTACGAGGACAAGATTAAGAAATACAAGCATGCAACACCATTTACCAAGGAGTCGTTACTATATCGTGAGATATTCGAGAAGTATTATCCTGATGAGTCAGAGATGGTAATAGACTTCTGGATGCCTAACAAGAGCTGGGACGGCTGCAATGTAAATGACCCATCAGCCAGAGTTCTATCCAACTACGGCGCCAGCGGAGTTTGACACGGGGACGTACCTTTTGTCAACTTTGTGTTGACAAAGTCTTTGTCAACCATGTGTTGACAACCAAAAAAAGAAAAGAGAAAAGATTACTAAAAGGAGGCACATTATGACACAGCAAAACATACCTGAAATGTACGGTTCACTAGTATTTGATGACAAGGTAATGAGAGCACGACTCTCAGTAGATGAGTACAATTCATTAAGGAAGACAATAGACGAGAACGCCAAGCTTGACCCTAAGATTGCAGATGCAGTTGCCAACGAAATGCGTGAGTGGGCAGTAGAAAAAGGTGCAACACATTTTACACATTGGTTCCAACCACTTACAGGAGTAACAGCTGAAAAGCACGACAGCTTCATCTCACCTTCTCCAGATGGTGGAGTAATAATGGAGTTCTCAGGCAAGGAGCTAATTAAGGGTGAGCCAGATGCATCATCATTTCCATCAGGAGGACTTAGAGCAACATTCGAAGCAAGAGGATATACAGCATGGGACCCAACAT
Source organism: uncultured Lachnospiraceae bacterium (assembly GCA_900316395.1). Classification (GTDB taxonomy): domain Bacteria; phylum Bacillota; class Clostridia; order Lachnospirales; family Lachnospiraceae; genus RUG191. Next base: position 67,949 of record ONCT01000001.1, read on the forward strand.
CTTATGCATTTATCAAGGATCACACACTATGTATCCCAACAGCATTCTGCTCATACTCAGGAGATGCGCTAGATAAGAAGACACCACTTCTTCGTTCTATGCAGGCCCTTAACGTGCAGGCTAAGCGTATCCTTAAGCTGTTTGGCAAGGAAGTAAAATACGTAAGAACAAGCGTTGGTCCAGAGCAGGAATACTTCTTAGTTGACAAGGAAATGTTCGAGAAAAGACCTGACCTTGTATATACAGGAAGAACACTGTTCGGCGCAATGCCACCTAAGGGTCAGGAGCTTGACGACCACTACTTCGGAGTTATTAAGCCAAGAGTAAGTGCATTTATGGAGGACTTAAATGACGAATTATGGAAGCTTGGTATCTTAGCCAAGACAGAGCATAATGAGGTTGCACCAGCACAGCACGAGATGGCGCCAATCTTCTCTACAACTAATGTGGCTACTGATAACAACCAGCTTACAATGGAGATTATGCAGAAGGTAGCAAGGAAGCATGGAATGGTTTGCCTTCTCCATGAGAAACCTTTCAAGGGAGTTAACGGTTCTGGTAAGCACAACAACTGGTCCATGGCAACAGATACAGGAACCAACCTGTTATCCCCAGGGGATACACCATCAGAGAATGCCCAGTTTTTATTATTCCTATGTTCAGTTGTTCAGGCTGTTGATGATTATCAAGACCTGCTCAGACTATCTGTTGCAACAGCAGGAAACGACCATAGACTTGGAGCTAACGAGGCGCCACCTGCAATTATTTCAGTATTCTTAGGTGATGAGCTTAGCGCTATCCTAGATGCCATTAAGAACGACAAGCCATATCATGATAAGGAGAAGGAGGTAATGAAGCTCGGCGTTCATTCTCTTCCAAGATTCTCTAAGGATACAACGGACAGGAACAGAACTTCGCCATTTGCATTTACAGGTAACAAGTTCGAATTTAGGTCTCTAGGTTCATCTAACAGTATTGCTTGCTGTAACATTATGTTAAATGCTGCTGTAGCCGAAAGTCTCAAGCAGTACGCTGACAGATTAGAGAAAGCCAAGAACTTCGAAGATGAGCTGCATGACTTAATCAAGGAAACAATCACAGCTCATGAGAGAATTCTATTCAACGGCAATGGCTACACTGATGAGTGGGTTAAGGAAGCTACAGTGGTTAGGGGCTTATCTAACCTTAAGACTACTGCAGATGCAATGCCACATTTGTTAGATGAGAAGAACAAAGAGATGCTAATGGCACACAAGGTGTTCAGCGAGTCAGAGCTTAATTCAAGATGTGAGATTATGCTAGAGAACTATTGTAAGACAATCAATATCGAAGGCCTGACAATGGTTGACATGGTAAGGAAGAATTATCTTCCTGCAATTGAAGGATATGTATATTCATTAGCCAAGAGCATGTCGACAGTTAAGTCTGTTTCACCTAATGTAAAATGTGCATATGAGCAAAAGACATTAGAGAGATTATCATATCTTGCAGACGAGATATTAGATAAGGTAGATGCTTTAGAGGCTGCCTTAGAAGAGTTGAAAGACTACGATAACATCATCAAGACTTCTGAGGCAATTAGAGATAATGTGCTTCCTAAGATGGAAAGCTTAAGAGATTCAGTAGACGAAGCAGAGACACTATCTAGTGAGAAGTGTTGGCCATTCCCAAGTTATGGCAAGCTACTGTTTAGTGTATATTAATAGTAAATACAGTCATCCCACAATGGCGTGGAATAGAAGTTGGTGTAATAGACTACTTGCCAGATGTGGGATGATTTTTTTATGGGAAATGTAGTTGGTGTAAGGAGGAAAATGAAAATGATAGACACAATTTATGAATCACTACATGGAGAAGTATTTGGAGTATGGTTTTTAATTGGAGCGGCATTAGTGTTCTGGATGCAGGCAGGATTCGCCATGGTAGAAACAGGATTTTCCAGAGCAAAGAATGCAGGTAATATCCTTATGAAGAACCTGATGGATTTTTGTATCGGATGCGTTGTATTTATCCTTATAGGATTTGGATTGTTATTCGGTGAAGATCTTGTTGGATTGATTGGTAAGCCGGGATTTGATATATTCACAGACTATGCTAATTTTGACTGGTCTAACTTTATATTCAACCTTGTGTTCTGTGCAACCACTTCAACAATCGTATCAGGAGCTATGGCTGAGAGAACCAAGTTCTTAAGCTACTGTGTATATTCAGCAGTTATATCTGCATTAATCTATCCTATAGAGGCCCATTGGATCTGGGGAGATGGATGGTTGTCACAGATGGGATTTCATGATTTTGCAGGCTCCTGCGCAATCCACATGGTAGGAGGAATTGCGGCTATCATAGGAGCGAAGATGGTAGGACCTCGTATCGGTAAGTTTGAGAAGGATAAGGACGGAAAGGTTACCAAGATAAATGCTATTCCAGGTCACAACATTGTAATCGGTGCCTTAGGAGTATTCATTCTATGGCTTGGATGGTATGGATTTAACGGTGCAGCATGTACATCAGTTGACCAGCTATCATCAGTATTTGTTACAACAACAATTGCACCATCAGTTGCTACAGTAGTATGTCTTGCATATACATGGATTAAGTATGGTAAGCCTGATGTATCTATGTGTCTCAACGCTTCTCTTGCAGGTCTTGTTGCAGTAACAGCAGGCTGCGATGTAGTTGATGCTCTAGGCTCAATTATTATTGGAATTGTATCAGGATTTCTTGTATGCTTCGGCGTATGGTTACTTGATTATAAATTACACATTGATGACCCTGTAGGTGCTGTTGCAGTACATATGTTAAATGGTATATGGGGAACAATTGCAGTGGGACTATTTGCCACAACCTCAGCTCCAGGCAACGACAGCATTGAAGGATTGTTCTACGGCGGAGGATTTACACAGCTTGGTTTACAATCACTTGGCGTTGTATCAGTCGCAGCATGGGTAACTATTACTATGATAATTGTGTTCTCGATTATCAAGGCAATATTTGGACTTCGAGTTACAGAAGAGGAAGAGATAGAAGGACTTGATTCAATGGAGCATGGTCTTACATCTGCCTACGCAGGCTTCTCAATTGTGGACGTTACAGAGAATACTATGGTGGCAAATGAGAATACTAAGCTGGGCGTTACAGAATACGAACAAGCCAGCCCTGCTCAGATTAAGGCTGCTGTTCCAGTAGAGGATACAACTACGCATTTGGCAGGAACAAGTCTCGATACTGGCATTAATAAAGTTGTTATTATTACGAAGCTGTCTCGCTACGACAAGATGAAGAGAGCTCTTAACGAGTTAGGTGTATCAGGTATTACTGTTACACAGGTAACTGGCTGCGGTATCCAGAAAGGTGCCGGCCAGATGTATCGTGGAGTTGAGATGGACATGACATTACTTCCTAAGATTAAGCTGGAGGTAGTGGTAAGCGATATTCCAGTTCAAAGCGTTATTGAAGTTGCTAAGAAGACACTTTATACAGGCAAGATTGGTGATGGTAAAGTCTTCGTATATCCTGTTAGCAAGGTTGTCAAGATTCGTACAGGTGAAGAAGGTGCGTTGGCACTTCAGGACGTTGAATAATTATTGTATTCACAGCAATTGGCAAAGCTCTAACTTTAGGGCTTTGTCTAATTGTGCTTAAGGAGGATTATATGACATCTGAGATTATAGAAGACAAGCTTCATGAAGAGTGTGGCGTCTTCGGAATCTATGAACAGGAAGGAATAGATGTAAATAAGGATATCTATTACGGGCTAATTGCCTTGCAGCATCGTGGCCAGGAATCGGCGGGGATATCAGTGTCCGATACTACTGGTCCTATGGGAAATGTTATTACCAAGAAGGGAATGGGACTTGTTAGCGAGGTCATTAACAAGGATGCTCTTAATACACTTAAGGGCAACATAGGTGTAGGACATGTTCGTTATTCAACCAGCGGTGGCAGCACTCCCGAGAACGCTCAGCCTATTGCTATGAATTACATCAAGGGAAGTCTCGCACTTGTTCACAATGGCAATATTGTAAATGCGTCTGAGCTTAAGGAAGAACAGATGTATAGAGGGCAGGCTCATTATACGACTTCAGATTCTGAGATACTTGCTTATGAAATTATTAGTGAGCGTGTGAAGGTAACAACAATAGAAGAAGCAGTGAAGAATGCAGCTACCAGATTGAAGGGTGGATTCGCATGTGTTATTATGAGTCCTCGTAAGCTACTTGCCATAAGAGACCCGCTAGGAATCAAGCCATTAGTTCTTGGCAAAAGGGACAATGCATATATGTTCGCATCAGAAAGTGCAGCAATAACTGCTGTAGGGGGAGAACTTATTAGAGATGTTAAGCCAGGAGAAATAATAAGTGTAACCAAGGACGGAATTGTATCAGATGAATCCCTTTGTTCTAAGCCACATGCACACTGCATATTTGAATACATATATTTTGCAAGAGATGATTCCATAATAGATGGAATTGAAGTAAGAGAGTCAAGAAGGAAAGCAGGCACAGCGCTAGCGAGACTTGACAAAGTGGATGCAGACATTGTATGTGGCGTGCCAGATTCTGGTCTTGCTGCAGCAGAAGGCTATTCAGAGGAATCTAAGATACCTTTTGCAATAGCATTTTATAAGAATAGTTATATTGGAAGAAGCTTCATTAAGCCTACGAAGGAAGAGCGTAACGCTGCTGTTCATATGAAGCTAACTGTTCTTAAGTCAGTAGTTGAAGGCAAGAGTATTGTTCTTATTGATGATTCAATTGTTCGTGGAACAACTATGAAGCAGATAATTGAAATGTTAAGAAATGCCGGCGCTAAAGAGGTACATGTAAGAATAAGCTCACCTCCATTTCTATATCCCTGCTACTACGGGACAGATGTCCCATCTTCGGGACAGCTCATTGCATCAGAGCATTCAACAGAGGAGATAAGGCAGAGTATAGGAGCAGACTCACTGGCATATCTTAGGTTGGAAGATTTCCACATCATGGTAGGCAACCTATCATTATGCAGCGCATGCTTCAACAACAATTACCCAGTAGGTTGACACGGGGACTTTTTGTCAACAATTGAAACAAATAGAACACCTAAGCACCAAATACCTGCACGCTCATAAAGAAAATCGCGTCGCAGGTTTTGGCTGCTTAGGTGTATTCCAGTAAATATTTGACAAAAGGACCCCTGTCAACCTAGGCATAGATATAAAGGAGAATAATATGGCAGCATTTGACAGAGTAAAAAGTGGCATAGATGATTTTGACAAGGCTATAGATAATATTAGATTAGGGGATAATGTGGTATGGCGTGTCAGCAAACTATCACAGTTTAAACTTTTTATGGAGCCCTATGTTAAGCAGGCCATAGAGGACAAGCGCAACATTATATATTTTCGATTCGCGTCCCACGAACCACTAGTAGAAGACTGTGAAGATATTAAGACAATCAATGTTCCCCTCACACATAGGTTTGAAGATTTTACAGTGGCTATCCATAATTATATAGAGAAGGAAGGTTACGATGCTTTTTACGTATTTGACTGTCTCTCTGAGTTGCAGACAGCCTGGGCTACTGATCTTATGATGGGTAACTTTTTTAGGGTGACCTGTCCTTTCTTATTTATACTAGATACAGTTGCATTCTTCCCGATAATAAGAGGAAAGCATTCTGTTAGCGCAATCAACAAAATCTTAGATACAACCCAGCTTTTCTTCGATGTATTTGAGGATAAGAATAACATTTATGTAAGACCTGAGAAGGTGTGGAACAGAGAATCTGACACAATGCTTTTGCCTCATATATATGAGCCAGAGTCGGGAAGCTTTCGCCCTATCTTAGACGGTGTTAAGTCCAGCAGATTTTATCAGACCTTAGGAAGAGAGAAGCAATCTTCAATGGAGCATTACTCTGATTCCTGGGACAGATTCTTCAACAAGGCCAGACTGAAGGAAGAAAGTGGAATTGATATTGAAGATGATTTATCGAAAATGTGTGACATCATGATGACAAGAGATGAAAAGATGCGCAGGATGGTGAAGCAGCATTTTACAGCTGATGATTATTTCGATGTAAGAAATCACATGGTCGGAACAGGAATGATTGGTGGAAAAGCATGTGGTATGCTTCTTGCCCGGGCAATTATTCGTAACAGGCAGGAGGATATTGATGAAGTATTAGAGCCCCATGATTCCTTCTATATTGGTTCAGATATGTATTATACATATATAGTTGACAATGGATTGTGGGATACGCGAATCAAGCAACGAACTGACGAAGGATATTTTAAGGTAGCAGATGAGTTTTCTAATAAGCTTATGAACGGAATCTTCTCTCCTACTATGGAGGAACAGTTTGTAAGGATCATAGAATATTATGGACAGGATCCTTATATTATTCGATCCAGCAGTATATTAGAAGATGGTTTCGGTAATGCCTTTGCTGGCAAATACGAATCAGTATTCTGTACCAATAGAGGGACACCTCAGGAGAAGCTTGAAGAGTTCGAGCATGCCATCAAGGTTGTATATGCAAGCTCTATGAGTCTCTCAGCCCTTGACTATAGAAAAAGAAGAGGGTTAGACAAAAGGGATGAGCAGATGGCACTTCTTGTGCAAAGAGTATCAGGTTCCCATTATGGCTCATATTATATGCCATGCGCAGCAGGTGTTGGATATTCCTACAGCCCATACAGAATAATGAAGGATTCTGACCCGAAGGCAGGAATGCTTCGACTTGTTATGGGACTAGGAACATCAGCAGTTGACAGAACAGAAGGCTCTTATCCTAGGATAGTTAATCTTGATATGCCTAAGAAGACCTCTTATTCTTCGTCGGCAGACAAGCATAAATTCTCTCAGGGCAAGTCAGAGGTTATTGATATGAACGAGCGTTGCCTGAAGAAATTAACTCTTGAAGACATTGAATCGGATTTGCCAGATTATTTGAAGAGAATATTATTAGAGCATGACTATGATGCAGAACTGCGTCTTCGTGAGATTGGAAGAAATCGAGAGGTGGAGTTCATATCCTGTGCAGGCCTTGTAGACAACGATAAGCTAATGGAACAGATGAAGAGGATGCTAAGATGTATATCTGATGAGTATGATTATCCTATCGATACAGAATTTACCATTAATATATCAGATAATGAAGAATATTCTATTGACCTCTTACAATGCAGACCTTTACAGGTTCAGAAGGCTTCAAAAGGAAGTGCAATGCCTCAGGATGTGGATGAATCCAACATCTTCTTTGAGACTGTAGGCGCATCCATGGGAATGTCCAAGGTATCGAAGCTCGATATTATTGTGTTCGTGGACCCAGTGAATTATTATAATATGCCATACAAGGAGAAGGATTTTGTGGCCAAGCTTGTAGGTAAGATTAATTGGCATTATCGTGATACTGATAAGAATATGATGTTAATTGTTCCAGGTCGTGTGGGAACCTCCTCCCCAGAATTAGGAGTGCCAACAACATTTGCAGATATAAGTGCATATAGCATTATATGCGAGGTTGAAGAATCCAAAGCAGGCTACAATCCAGAGCTTTCCTATGGAAGCCACATTTTCCAGGACTTGGTAGAAGCTAATATACTATATACGGCAATGTTCAATAATGATAAGACACTTCACTACAATCCTGACAAGCTTGCAGCATCACATGATATTATAGACCAGTTCGAAGCAAGGGAATCGCTGCGAGATATTGTCCATGTATATGATGTATCCTCAAGAGACTTTCGTATCTATAACGACGTCCCTAACGAACATTTATTAATAACATGTTGAGACCCTGAAAAAAGCTGTCATCTTTAATTCTTTTGCGCTTAAAATGGCATTATCTTTACTTTTTGCGCACCGCATGATAAAATAAGTAAAGATTTATAGGAGGGTGACCTATTATGATTTCGTATGAGGGACTTGAGAAGGCGCTGAAGGAAAAAGGAATTGGAAAGACAGAACTGTCTACAGAGTTAGGATTGTCCACACGAACAGTTGCCAAGATAGCAAAAGGAGAAAAACTGTCTAAGCGTAGTATACATAGAATCGCTGAGTATCTTGGTGAATCAACAGATGTTATAATGAAGGAAATTTCCGATAACAGAATCCTACAAATACTTCGCGAAGAAAAGGATATGAAACTATCTGGTGGTCTCTATCATGAACTTCAAGTCAGGATGACATACAATTCCAATCATATTGAGGGAAGTAGACTTTCAGAGGAGCAGACACGGTTGATATTTGAGACGAATACTCTTGATGTGGGTGATGGGATACAGGTGGATGATGTGTTAGAGACCGTACATCATTTCAGGGCGATTGATTATGTGATAGATGTTGCAGAAGATGAACTTACAGAGGACATTATCAAGTACTTTCATTATATATTGAAGCATGACACTAAGGACTCCACTCTCGAATGGTTTGCAGTCGGTGATTACAAGAAGAGAGCAAACGTTGTTGGTGGAAGGAAGACCACTAGCCCGTCAGAAGTTAGTAACCACATGAAGTCTTTGTTACACGAGTACAATTCCATGGAAAATGTTGATATAGAAGATATAATAGCATTTCATGCTGATTTCGAATATATTCATCCATTTCAGGATGGTAACGGAAGAGTAGGAAGGCTTATTGCACTTAAAGAATGTCTTCATCATGACATAATACCGTTTATAATAGAGGATTCTAAAAAGAATTATTACTACAGAGGGCTTTCTGAATGGCGAAATGAAAAGGGCTATCTTATAGACACATGTCTTGATGGGCAGGATACATTTGTAAAGATCCTTGATATGTTAGAGCTTGCAAGTGACTTTGCTTAATGTACTAGACAAAGAAAATATGAGCTGACATGCGCCAAGCGATTTTCTCCATGAGCGTGCGTATGTCAGTCATATTTTCTAAGAATAACACTAAACACTTGACATATGCATAATATGGTAGTAGAATAATAACGATTTTAAGAAGAAATAGTGATTTATGAAGCAAAGGCGCTTCGAGTTTACGCTCGAAGTGCCTATTTTTTTGCTTGTATTTAGGAGGAAAAAGCTATGTCTAACGCATTTGAACAGATTACAGAAAACGGATTATATAGTCCTCAGTTTGAGCATGACAATTGTGGTATCGGTGCTGTTATTGATATAGAAGGTAGAGCCAGTCACAGTCTGGTTGCAGACGCCCTATCAATCGTCGAGAATCTCGAACACAGAGCAGGTAAGGATGCAGAGGGTAAAACCGGTGATGGTGTTGGTATTCTAACCCAGATTCCTCATAAATATTTTGTTAAGGTAATGAAGAAGCAGGGAGTAGAACTGGGTGGTCCAAGAGAATATGGTGTAGGAATGTTCTTCTTCCCACAGGATGACCTTGACATGAGACAGGCAAGTACAATGTTCGAGATTATTGTAAGAAAGGCAGGTCTCGAATTACTTGCATGGAGAAAGGTTGCATCTAAGCCAGGCGTATTAGGTTCTAAGGCTAAGGAGTGTATGCCTAATATCTATCAGGCATTTATTGCAAGACCAGATGGTGTTAAGTCGGACTTAGATTTCGATAGGAAGCTATATATCATAAGAAGAGAATTTGAACAAAGCTGTGATAATACATACGTGCCTTCCCTATCTTGTAGAACAATAGTATATAAGGGAATGTTTCTTGTAGGACAGCTTCGCACATTCTTTACAGACCTTCAGGATAAGGATTATGAATCAGCAATCGCAATGGTTCATTCAAGATTCTCAACTAATACAATGCCAAGCTGGAATCGTGCGCATCCTAACAGGTTCATTGTTCATAATGGAGAGATTAACACAATTAAAGGCAACGCAGACAAGATGCTTGCAAGAGAAGAGACTATGTTTACAGACGCATTTGATTCAGAGGATATGACTAAGGTTCTTCCTGTAATATCACAGAGCGGCTCTGATTCTGCAATGCTTGATAACGTACTAGAATTTCTTGTTATGTCTGGAATGGACTTACCTCTAGCAATGACTATTATGCTTCCAGAACCATGGGCGCATAATGAGACATTAACTCAGGAAGAGAGAGATTTCTACCAATACTATGCAACTATGCTAGAGCCTTGGGATGGCCCTGCGTCAATCCTGTTTTCTGATGGTGATGTAATGGGTGCAATACTAGATAGAAATGGTCTTCGCCCATCAAGATATTACATTATGGACGATGGCAGATTAATCCTGTCATCAGAGGTTGGTGTGCTTCCTCTTGATGAAAGCCACATTTTGAAGAAGGAGAGACTTCATCCAGGTAAAATCCTGTTAGTTGACACCAAGGAGAAGAAGATAATTCTAGATGATGAGCTTAAGGAGAGATATGCTCTTAAGAAGCCTTATGGTGAATGGCTTGATAGCAATTTGCTGCCACTTTCTGATATTAAGATTCCTAATAAGAAGGTTCCAAGTATCAAGGGAGATGACCTTAAGAAATTGCAGAAAGCATTCGGCTATACCTGGGAGAACTACAATGACGGAATCAAAGGAATGGCCCTTAATAATAATGAGACAATTGGCTCAATGGGTGTTGATACGCCTATTGCTGCACTCTCAACTGAGTACCAGCAACTATTTTATTATTTCAAGCAGTTATTTGCACAGGTTACTAACCCACCAATTGATTCTCTTCGTGAAGAGATAGTAACATCAAGAACAGTTTACATTGGCAAAAACGGTAACCTCTTACAAGAGAAGGAAGATAACTGTCAGGTGGTTAAGATTGACAATCCAATATTAGCCGACCTTGATTTACTTAAGATTGAGAATATGAACAAGGAAGGCTTCAAGGTTGCTAAGGTATCTACCCTATACTACAAGTCAACCCCAATTAAGCGTGTGCTTGACCATTTATTTGTTGAGGTGGATAAGGCATACAAAGAGGGAGCTAACATACTCATCCTATCAGATAGAGGAGTTGATGAGAACCATGTTGCACTTCCTTCACTTCTTGCTGTAGCAGCAGTACATAATCATCTGGTTCAGACTAAGAAATGTACAGCAATGTCTCTAATTCTTGAATCAGGAGAACCATGTGAAGTACATCATTTTGCAACACTTCTTGGATACGGTGCAAGCGCAGTTAACCCATACCTTGCCCATGCAACAATTGAAGAATTAGTAGAAGATGACCTGTTAGATAAGGACTATTATGCAGCAGTTAAGGATTATGATAATGCAATTTTATTTGGAATAGTTAAGATTGCATCTAAAATGGGTATTTCCACAATTCAGTCATACCAGGGCAGCAAGATATTCGAGGCAATTGGAATATCATCTGAGGTTATTGACACATATTTCCCAGGTACAGTAAGTCGTATTGGTGGAATCACATTAGAGGATATAGGTAAGGCAGTTGACAGACAGCATTCAAGAGCCTTCGACCCACTAGGTCTTCCAACCAACTTAGAGCTTACAGCCCTTGGTCGTCACAAGAGCAGAAGTCAGGGTGAGCATCACAGATATAACCCTAAGACAATTCATATGCTCCAATTGGCTACAAGAGAAGGAGACTATGAGAAGTTCAAGCAATATACGGACATGGTCAACCAGGAAACTACAGGATATATAAGGAGTTTCCTAGACTTCACCTATCCAAAACAAGGTATTTCAATTGATGAAGTAGAAAGCGTTGATGAGATTGTTACAAGATTCAAGACAGGAGCCATGTCTTATGGCTCGATTTCGGAAGAAGCCCATCAGACTCTTGCCATAGCAATGAATCACTTGCATGGCAAGTCTAATAGTGGTGAAGGTGGGGAGAGCGATGAGCGTATGCTGTCTCGTGGCACTGATAATGACAGATGCTCTGCTATAAAACAGGTTGCCAGCGGTAGATTTGGAGTGACAAGTAGATACCTAACTAGTGCAAGAGAAATCCAAATCAAGATGGCACAAGGCGCAAAGCCAGGAGAAGGTGGCCACCTTCCTGGCAAAAAAGTATACCCATGGATTGCCAAGACGAGACATTCTACCCCAGGTGTAAGCTTAATCTCGCCACCACCTCATCATGATATTTATTCAATTGAGGATTTGGCACAATTAATCTATGACCTAAAATGTGCTAACAAGAACGCCCGCGTATCTGTCAAGCTTGTATCAGAATCAGGCGTAGGTACAGTTGCGGCAGGTGTTGCCAAGGCAGGAGCAGGAGTAATCCTAATTTCAGGATACGATGGTGGAACAGGTGCTGCACCACTTTCATCTATTCATAATGCAGGACTTCCTTGGGAGCTTGGACTGTCTGAGACACATCAAACCTTGATTGCCAATGGACTAAGGAACAAGGTTGTAATTGAGACTGACGGTAAGTTAATGAGTGGTAAGGATGTTGCCATCGCAGCAATACTTGGAGCAGAGGAATTCGGATTTGCCACAGCGCCGCTTATTACACTAGGTTGCGTAATGATGAGAGCCTGCCAGTCAGATACATGTCCTATGGGTGTTGCCACACAGAATCCTGAGCTAAGAAAGAGATTCAAGGGCAAGCCAGAATATGTTGAGAATTTCATGAGATTTATTGCTCAGCAGCTTCGTGAAATAATGGCTAAGCTGGGAGTAAAATCAATTGACGAGCTTGTTGGAAGAACTGATCTTCTTCGCGTTAAGGATGAGCTTGATACAACAGATGTGAAGCTTGATTTAACAAGAATTCTAATGAGAGATTTTGATAAGACACTTTCTCACAGTCCTAAGAATTTATATGATTTCGAGCTTGAGAAGACTAAGGACGAGAGTGTTCTTCTTGCATCCAAGGATATTAAGAAGGCAATTAAGGAGGGCAAGAAGGCTAAGGCTAGTGTAGAGCTTAAGAGTGTTGACAGAACATTTGGTACACTTCTTGGAGCCGAGATTACAAGGAATAACCTTGATGGTTTAAGTGAGGATACAATCACAATTGATTGTACTGGCGCAGGTGGCCAGAGCTTTGGCGCATTTATTCCTAAGGGACTCACCCTTAATCTTGTTGGAGACAGCAACGATTACTTTGGCAAGGGCCTATCAGGCGGTAAGCTGATTGTTAAGGCGCCTAAGGAAGCGAAATACAATCCACATGAGAATATCATTATTGGAAATGTTGCATTGTACGGAGCCACAAGTGGTAAAGCCTTCATAGCTGGTATGGCAGGTGAGAGATTCTGCATTCGTAATTCAGGTGCAACAGCCTGTGTCGAAGGCGTGGGCGAGCACGGATGCGAGTATATGACAGGAGGAGTGGCCGTTATACTTGGCCCAACAGGCAAGAACTTTGCAGCAGGAATGTCAGGTGGTGTGGCCTATGTTCTTGATGAGAATAACAAGCTATACAAGAACCTGAATAAGCAGCTTGTCTCTATGGAAAATGTTGATTCCAAAGTAGATAAGGAGGAACTTAAGGCAATCATCAGTGAACATGTTAAGTTAACAGGTTCTAAGAAGGGTCAGGAAGTGCTAGATGACTTTGACAATGAGGTTAAGCATTTCAAGAAGATTATACCAACTGATTATAAGATTATTATGAAGGAAATCGCACATCAGAAGGAACAGGGAGCTGATGATGACACAGCGAAGATTGAAGCGTTCAAAGTAGTTGTAGGAGGTGAGAAGTAATGGGTAAGACAACGGGATTCTTAGAGTATGACAGACTTGAGGGACCAGTAAGAACTGAAGAAGACAGAATTAAGGATTTCAAGGAATTCCATGAAGCATTACCTCTTACCAAGCAGCAGGAACAGGCTGCAAGATGTATGAACTGCGGAATACCATTTTGTCAGGCGGGAGCATTGATATCAGGAATGGTATCGGGCTGTCCACTTAACAACCTTGTTCCAGAGGTAAATGACCTTGTATATAGAGGAAGAATGGAAGAAGCCTATAAGAGATTATCTGTAACGCACAGCTTTCCGGAATTCACAAGCAGAGTGTGTCCTGCATTATGCGAAGCCGCATGTACCTGTGGCTATCAGGATGGAAGTGTATCAACTAAGGAGAATGAGAAAGCAGTTATCGAATATGCTTATGCTAATAACCTTGTTGAAGAGATACATCCTAAGACACGAACAGGTAAGAAGGTTGCTGTAATTGGAAGTGGACCTTCTGGTCTTGCAACAGCGCAGCTTCTTAACAGACGTGGCCATGAGGTTACGGTGTACGAAAGAAGGGATAGAGTTGGCGGACTTCTTCGTTATGGCATTCCTAATATGAAGTTAGACAAGTCTCTAATTGACAGGCGAGTTAAGCTAATGGAAGATGCAGGTGTTACCTTCAAAGTAAATGTTGATGTGGGCAAGGACATTACTGCGTCAGAACTGAAGAAGGAATACGATAGCATTGTACTTGCATGTGGTGCATCTAATCCAAGAGATATTAAGGCCCCTGGTCGTGAGGCCAAGGGAATAAGATTCGCCGTTGATTTCCTAACAGAAGTTACCAAGACTTTGCTTGATAGCAATTTCGAGAAAGTTCCAACTAATCTTGCCAAGGACAAGGATGTAATAATTATCGGTGGCGGAGATACTGGAAATGACTGTTGTGGAACCTGTATCAGACTGGGAGCAAAAAGTGTTACACAGCTTGAGATGATGCCTAAGCCATCAGAAGAAAGACTGCCATCAAATCCATGGCCAGAATGGCCTAGAATTCTCAAGGTAGATTACGGTCAGGAAGAGTCCATATACAAGTTCGGACACGATCCAAGAATCTATCAGACGACTGTTAAGGAATTCATTAAGGATAAGAAGGGTAACCTTAAGGAAGTAGTATTAGTTAAACTAGAATCTAAGAAGGATGAGAAGACGGGACGATTCATGATGGTTCCAATCGAAGGAACAGAAGAAACAGTTCCATGTCAGCTTGTCCTAATTGCAGCAGGCTTCTTAGGAAGTGAGAAGTATGTCACCGACGACTTCAAGGTTGAACTTGACGGCAGAACCAATGTTAAGACAGAAGGCGACAAGCATTCCTCATCCCAGCCTAACATCTACGCTGCAGGCGATGTCCGTAGTGGCCAGTCATTAGTAGTTCGAGCCATAGCCGACGGCCGCAAAGCCGCCAGAGAAGTCGACTTGGCACTCATGGGCTACACCAACTTGTAATACACTAAATAATAAGGAGTAAATCATGGCAACAATTAATAAGAATTTCACTAAGCTACCTGGTAGCTATCTCTTCTCTACAATAAGTAAGAAGGTATCAGAATTTGAGAAGGCCAATCCTAACGCAAGCATCATTCGACTTGGCATTGGGGACGTCACCAAGCCACTTGCGCCAACTGTAATCGACGCCCTTCACAGCGCGGTGGATGAGATGGCTCATGAAGATACATTTAAAGGTTACGCACCAGACTTAGGATATACATTTCTAAGAGAGAAGATAGCCGTGTCCGATTATAAGGACAGGGGTTGCGATATCAGTGCTGACGAGATATTCGTATCAGACGGAGCCAAATGCGACTGCTCCAACATCCAGGAAATCTTCGGCCTCGACAATACCATCGGTGTGTGCGACCCTGTTTATCCAGTGTATGTTGATTCTAATGTTATGGCTGGAAGAACCGGCCTATATAATAGTGACTCAATGAGATTCGACAATGTAATCTATATGCCATGTAATGCAGATAATGGATTTGTGCCAGAGCTTCCTGACAAGGCTCCTGACCTAATCTATCTATGCTTTCCTAACAATCCAACTGGCGCAGTTATTACCAAGGATGCACTTCAGAAATGGGTTGACTATGCAATTAAGAATAATAGTGTGATTCTATATGATAGTGCATACGAGGCATTTATCTCAGAAGAGAATGTTCCTCATAGCATTTACGAATGTGAAGGTGCTAGAAAATGTGCAATAGAATTTCGTTCATTCTCTAAGACAGCAGGCTTCACAGGACTTAGATTAGGATATACAGTTGTTCCTTACGACCTCGTACTAGACGGTGCCTCGCTTCATGATTTGTGGGCTAGAAGACACGGAACGAAATACAACGGAGCGCCATACATTGTCCAAAAGGCAGGTGAGGCTGTTTATTCTAAGCAGGGTAGAGCTGAGATCAATGAGGCTATCTCTTACTATATGGCAAATGCGAAGATTATCCTTGAAGGCCTAGAAAAGGCTGGGTACGAAGTATACGGTGGAGTTAATGCACCATATATCTGGCTCAAGACTCCTGACAATATGACAAGCTGGGAATTCTTCGATTACCTGTTAGAGAAGGCCAATGTAGTTGGAACTCCTGGAGTGGGTTTTGGTCCTGAGGGTGAGCATTATTATCGATTAACAGCCTTTGGCAATAGAGAGAATACAATAGAAGCTATTGATAGAATTGTGGCAATGTAAGGAGGAAGAGATAATGACTAAGTACATTTTTGTAACAGGAGGAGTTGTATCTGGACTTGGTAAGGGAATAACAGCGGCATCTTTGGGACGCTTGCTCAAGGCAAGAGGGCTTAAGGTTGCAGCTCAGAAGCTTGACCCCTATATTAATGTTGACCCTGGCACAATGAGCCCCTATCAGCATGGGGAGGTTTATGTAACAGAAGATGGTGCAGAGACTGACTTAGACCTTGGTCATTATGAGAGATTTATCGACGAGGACTTGACGAAATATTCTAACCTTACCTCAGGAAAAGTATATTGGAATGTACTTAATAAGGAAAGAAGGGGAGAGTATCTCGGCTCTACTGTCCAGGTAATCCCCCACATTACTAACGAGATTAAAGAATTCGTATATAGAGCAGGTGAAGAGACTGATGCTGACGTTGTCATAACTGAGATAGGTGGCACCATTGGTGATATTGAATCCCAGCCTTTCTTAGAGGCAGTTCGTCAGATTTCCTTAGAAAAAGGTAAGGAGAACAGTCTCTTTATTCATGTAACTCTTGTTCCATTTCTTCATGGTTCTAATGAGCATAAGTCTAAGCCTACCCAGCATTCTGTTAAGGAGCTTCAAGGAATGGGAATTAAGCCGGATATAATTGTTCTAAGATGTAATGAACCCCTTGATGATAGTATCTGCAATAAGATATCTATGTTCTGTAATGTTAAGGAGGATTGCGTTATTGAGAATAGAACATTAGACAGTCTCTACGCTGCACCTTTAATGCTTGAAGATAGTAACTTCTCTGAGGTTGTTTGTCGAGAGCTTGGAATAGAAGGCACAACTCCTGACTTAGATGAGTGGAGAGAATTAGTAGAGAGAATTAATAACGAGGAGAAGAATATAACAATAGGATTAGTTGGCAAATACGTAGGGTTGCATGACGCGTATCTGTCTGTTGCAGAGGCATTAGCCCATGCAGGATATAAAAATAATTGTCATGTTAATATTGAGTGGATTGACTCAGAAGAGCTACATGAGGGCAATTACAAGGATAGGTTAAGTAAGGTTCAGGGAATAATTATTCCAGGAGGCTTTGGTGACAGAGGAATAGAAGGTATGATTCTTTCTGCAAGATATGCAAGAGAGAATAAGCTGCCTTATTTTGGCATTTGTCTTGGAATGCAGATTGCTGTAATTGAATATGCCAGAGCTGTTGCTGGAATTATTGACGCATGTTCTGGGGAAGCAGAGAATCCAACTAAGAATAAGGTAATTGACTTTATGCCAGGTCAAAGTGATGAGGTTAAGAAGGGCGGAACCTTAAGACTAGGAAGCTATCCATGTGTAATCAAACCTAATACAATAATGGAAGAATGTTATCAGACCAAGGAGATTAGCGAGCGTCACAGACACAGGTATGAATTCAATAATGATTACAAAATCATATTAGAAGATGCGGGTCTTGTGCTATCAGGAATGTCACCTGACGGAGATCTTGTAGAGACAATAGAGATTAAGGATCATCCATTCTTTATTGGAGTTCAGTTCCATCCTGAATTTAAATCAAGACCTAACAGACCACATCCATTATTTAACAGGTTCATAGAGTCTGCCATACAAGGAGTAGAGTAATGATAGCTAATAGGAAATTAATATTAGAAGATGGTTCGTGCTATGAAGGCATAGGATTTGGAAGTAATGATGAGAAAGTATTAGAGATTGTATTCAATACATCAATGGCAGGATATCAGGAAATATTATCAGACCCGTCCTATACAGATCAGGCAATTGTAATGTCATATCCTTTAATTGGTAATTATGGTATAGCAGAAGAGGATTTCGAGAGTAAAATGATTGGTGCAAGTGCACTAATTGTAAGAGACATTAATGATAATCCTTCTAACTTTCGCTCCACTAAGTCAGTTCCAGAGTTACTAGAAGAAGCAGGCGTGCCGGGTATATACGGAGTTGACACGAGACAACTAGTAAGAAGTATTAGAGACCATGGTTCCAGAAGATGCATAATAACAGATGCTAGTACTTCTAGCGAATTAGGGGTGTCCCGAATTAAGGACACCCCAATAAGTCATGATGCAGTAAGAAGAGTTAGCTGTAAGAAGAAATATTATTCCCGCACATCTAATCCTAGATACAATGTGGTTGCAATTGACTGTGGCATGAAGACTAACATTGTAAGAATGCTTAATGATAATAGATGCAATGTAACAGTTGTGCCATACAATACAACTAGCGATGAGATACTTGCCCTTCATCCTGATGGATTGTTTATATCTAATGGACCAGGAGATCCAACTGATGTTCCAGAAGTAATTGATACACTAAGAGGTCTTCATGGCAGGGTTCCAATGTTTGGAATATGTCTTGGCCACCAGCTTATTGCGCTGTCTTACGGAGCTAAGACATATAAGCTTAAGTTCGGACATAGAGGCGGCAACCATCCAGTTCGCGACGTAAGAACAGGCAAGATTGAGATTACCAGTCAGAATCACAGCTACGCAGTTGACGCAGATTCTATTCCACAAGATGAACTTAAGATATCTCATATCAATCTATTAGATAATACTGTTGAAGGGTTGTATAGCAATAAGAATAAGGTCTTCTCAGTTCAGTATCATCCAGAAAGCGCACCGGGTCCATGTGACAGCATGTACCTATTCAATAGATTTACTGAGCTAATGAAGAATTAATAGTATGAGATAATATCTGCCAAGCGATTTTCTTCATGAGCGTGCAGATATTATCTCATAGGATAACAGTACATTATAGCCAGGTTAAGATATAATACCTACTAAGCGATTTTCTGTATGAGCGCGTAGGTATTATATCTTAACCTTACAAGATACTACATCAGGAGATTAATTATGCCTAAGAGAAAAGATATTAAGAAAGTATTAGTTATAGGCTCAGGTCCTATTGTAATAGGTCAGGCGGCAGAGTTTGACTACGCAGGCACCCAGGCCTGCCTTGCCCTCAAGGAGGAGGGCTACGAGGTTGTTCTTGCCAACTCCAATCCTGCAACAATAATGACTGACAATTCTATTGCTGACAAGGTGTATATGGAGCCCCTTACACTAGAATATATGGCAAGGATATGCAGGTACGAACGACCTGATGCTCTGCTACCTGGAATTGGAGGCCAGACAGGTCTTAATCTGTCCCTTCAATTACACGACAAGGGCGTCTTAGACGAATGCGAGATTGAACTTTTAGGAACTGATGCCTCTAGCATAAGACGTGCAGAGGACAGGGAAGAGTTCAAGGAATTATGCGAAATGTTAGGAGAACCAGTAGTTCCATCTATGATTGCCAACACCCTAGAAGAGGGACTTAAGGCAGCAGAGGATATCGGCTATCCCGTAATTCTACGACCAGCATTTACACTTGGTGGAACAGGCGGAGGCTTTGCCAATGACGAAGAAGAGATGACAAGGATGATGAAGAATGCATTATCCCTATCGCCAGTACATCAGGTGCTAGTTGAAAAGTCTATCAAGGGCTACAAGGAGATTGAATATGAAGTAATTCGAGATGCTGCTGATACAGCAATTACTGTATGTAATATGGAGAATCTCGACCCGGTAGGAATTCATACAGGTGATTCAATTGTAGTTGCACCAAGTCAGACCTTAACTAATAAGGAATACCAGATGTTAAGAAGCAGTGCTCTTTCCATCATAAGAGCACTAGAGATTAAAGGCGGTTGTAATGTTCAGTTTGCCCTTGATCCAGAATCCTTTGACTACTATGTTATTGAAGTTAATCCCAGGGTGTCCCGCTCCTCTGCATTAGCATCTAAGGCAAGTGGATATCCGATAGCCAGGGTGTCAGCCAAGATTGCTGTTGGAATGAATTTAGATGAGATAGAGCTTGCCAACACACCAGCATGCTTCGAGCCAACACTTGATTATGTAATAACCAAGATGCCACGTTTTCCATTTGACAAATTCACATTGGCATCTAATGTCTTGTCAACACAGATGAAGGCTACTGGTGAAACCATGAGTGTTGGAAGGACAATGGAAGAAAGTCTTCTTAAAGCAATCAGGTCTCTAGAGGATGGGAAGAATCATATCCATCTTGAGAAATTCGATGTGGCAAGTCTGTCTAAGTCTAATAACAAGAAGGAAGCAATAGATAAGCTCCTTGATTATATAGAGGAAGGAACAGATGACAGGTTATATGCAATATCTGAGCTGCTGTGGCTTGGAGTTGACCCGCAGATTATCTATACGAGAACGAAGATTGATATGTTCTTCTTAGATAAGATTAAGAGAATCGTTGACTTTGAAGTAAAGCTAGAAGAGCATGGTAAGGGTGATGCTAGTCTTGACAAGTCGCTATTATATGATGCTAAGCGAATGGGATTTTCTGATTCATATATTGCCGAATTAGTCGGATGTGAGGAGGATGATATATGGCAGCTTCGCAAGAAATATAACATTTACCCTGTATACAAAATGATAGACACATGTGCCAGTGAATTCGAAAGCTATGTACCATACTTCTATTCAACATACGAAGATGAGAACGAATCCATTGTGTCTAATAATAGGAAGATTATCGTCCTGGGTTCTGGCCCGATTAGAATCGGTCAGGGTGTGGAATTCGATTATTCCACAGTCCATGCAGTTAAGACCATTCACGAAATGGGATATGAGGCCATTGTAATTAACAACAATCCAGAGACTGTTTCTACAGATTATACTACAGCGGACAAGCTGTATTTTGAGCCTTTGACCATAGAAGATATTATGAATATAATTGACCTAGAGAAGCCAGAGGGAGTTATTGTATCCTTAGGTGGACAGACGGCAGTTAACCTTGCTGATGCCTTAGAGAAACGCAAGGTCAACATAATAGGAACTGACACCAAGGCCATATTTACAGCAGAGGATAGAGATGCCTTCGAGAACATAATTAAGGAGCTTAAGATTCCTCAGCCACAGGGTGTAGCCGTAACTAATATTGAAGACGGAATTAAGGCAGCAGCAGACATAGGCTATCCTGTGCTTGTTCGTCCATCCTTTGTTCTTGGTGGTCGCGCCATGGAGATTGTTGCCAATGAGAAGATGCTAAGTCATTATCTTAAGAATGCCGTTGAGGTTGACAAGGACAAGCCGGTTCTTGTTGACAAATACATTGTGGGAAGGGAAGTTGAGGTTGACGCTGTATGCGATGGCAAGGACGTATTTCTTCCAGGAATTATGGAGCTTGTTGAGCGTACAGGTGTACACTCCGGAGATAGTATGAGCGTATATCCTCCATTTTCCATTTCCGAAAATGTTAAGAATACAATCTGGGAATACACCAAGAAGCTGGGAGTTGGAATTGGCATTGTGGGATTATTCAACATCCAGTTTATCGTAGATAGTGATGACAATGTATTCATTATAGAAGTTAATCCAAGGGCATCAAGAAGTGTGCCATTCCTATCTAAATCTACAGGGGTATCCCTGGTTGATATTGCAACGCGCGTTATGCTAGGAGAGAGTCTTGCAAGTCAGGGTTACGCTAATAAGCTTCTACCAGAGAAGGATTTCTGGTATGTTAAGGCACCAGCATTTTCATTTGCCAAGTTAAATGGAATGGATGCCTATCTGTCACCAGAGATGAAGTCAACAGGTGAAGCAATAGGCTATGACAAGAGTCTGAAGCGAGCATTATACAAGGCCCTTCAGGCATCAGGTACTAAGATGAAGGAATACGGAACAGTAATTGTTACATTAGCTGACGAAGACAAAGAGGAAGCGCTTCCACTAATTAAGCGATTCTACGACCTTGGCTTCAACATTGAAGCTACAATTGGTACAGGAACCTTCCTTAAGGAGCATGGAGTAAGGACTAGAATTCGCGGCAAGATTAGCGAAGGCAGCAATGAGATTCTTGAAACAATTAAAGCGGGCTACGTTAGTTACATAATCAACACAAGAGCCATACTGTCGGGAATTCATTATAATGATGGCGTTGAGATACGACATTGTGCTATTATGAATGGTGTGACAATGTTCACATCACTTGATACTGTAAGAATACTACTTGATGTACTAGAGGAAATCTCCCCTAGAATCAGCGTGATATAGGGGCTTAATCAGATAGATAAGATGAGGAGGCATATATGCAATATACTTATGAAGATGTAATTAGTTATATAGAAGAAGAGGATGTTAAGTTCGTGCGACTGGCATTTCGTGATGCATTCGGTGTGCAGAAGAATATGTCCATTCTTTCAACGGAGATTGGTAAGGCATTTGAGGAAGGAATACCTGTAAGTGCAAGAGTAATTGCTGGCTTTAAGGACTGTCCTTATGCACTGTTATATCTTAAGCCTGACCCTGATACTATGGCGATTCTTCCATGGAGACCAGACAGTGGCAGGGTGCTTCGTATGTATTGTGATATGTATACTCCAGATGGTAAGATTTACATTTCCGATACAAGAGCAATTCTTATGGATGCTGTAAATGAGGCTGAGAAGCAGGGCATTGAATTTCGATTCGGCAATGAGATGGAGTTCTATCTCTTCAAGAAGGATGAGGATGGTAATCCTACGAAGGAGCCTTACGACAATGCAGGCTATATGGACATCGCTCCTTTGGACAAATGTGAAAATGTGCGTCGCGAGATTTCACTTACCATAGAGAGAATGGGGCTTAAGCCTGAGAGGTCACATCATGAGAGAGGACCAGGACAGAATGAGATTGACTTCCATTATGCTAAGGCACTTAAGGCCGCTGACCAGATGACAACCTTCAAGATGGTTGTTAGCACATTGGCTGATAGATATGGACTGGTGTCCGATTTTTCACCCATGCCTCTAAAGGATAATCCAGGCAACGGCTATCATATTAATATATATGCTGTTGATAGGGACGGTAACGATGTTGTAAGATATGTTGCCGCTGGTATTATTGACAAGATTAGAGAGATTACAATATTCCTTAATCCGTCAGAAGAATCATTTTCAAGACTGGGTAATAACACTGCTCCAGACAAGGTTAACTGGTCTAGTGAAGGAGATGCAGAGCTAATATATATTGAGACATATAATGGAAGAACAAGAGTTGAGCTTAGGTCGCCTGATGCGTCAAGTAATCCTTATCTTGTGTATGCTCTGTTAATAAGGGCAGGGCTGCTTGGTATTAATAATAAGCTGAGTCTTCCAGAAGAGAAATCAGAATCAGCGCTTAATCTACCAAGCTCAATTAAGGAAGCAAGCAAGCTTGCAATTGAGAGTGATTTTGTAAAAGATATTGTTCCTAAGGGAGTAATAGAGGAGTACACGTTGACATAAAAGGAGGAGCGATATGCATAGACAATCAGATATACGCTACTCCATTCTGATAGTGTCTTCCTCTGAGAGATTTGTACATTTGGTTAAGAAGTCTTTAGATGGCTTTATCACTATTGATGTAAGAAAGAGTGGGTCCCTTGCAAGGCGAAGTCTTGTTGAGAGAGATTACGATATAATTGTAATTAACGCGCCTCTTCCTGATGAGTCAGGAATTGAATTAGTAAGAGATGCATCAGACAGAAGTCGTGCTCTTATATTATTTGTTACACCAGTAGAGCTATATGATGACGTTCTTGAAAATGTTACAGATAGAGGCGTCCTTGCAATAACCAGTGAAATGGTTGAGAACAGACTTGATAAGGCCATTCGATACCTTACTGCGCTGCAAGGGCGAATACATCGTTTAGAGCAGAAGACTCTTACACTTGAGGAGAAGATGACAGAGATTCGACTTGTCAACAAAGCCAAAGCCATACTTATTAATAAGAAGGGCTTAAGTGAAGCTGAGGCGCACAAAGCCATTGGCAAGCTGGCTATGGACAATGGAGTATCAAGAGGAGAAATCGCCAAGCGAATAATAGGTTGACAAACTTGTTTTGTAAACAATTAAGGGGCTGACAAAGCTGTCAACCCCTCTTTTAGTCTATTGATACCAGCAGATTCCTTCATCCTGCCAACCGATGCTTGTTAAGTAAGAATACTCTGATAAGCTATTGGTATAGTGATGAGTGTTATTAGTTGCGTAAGGATTGAAGAGTCTGTAAACTGGATTCTCGCCACTTGACTTAGCATAGAAGCATATGCCTTCATCCTGCCAGCCAATAGTTGCTAGGTAATTATGCTCAAATATGTTGTTTGTGTAGTGATGGTCTCCGGAGTAAGGGTTGTACAGACGATATACAGCATTTGTCGAGTTGCTATTATTATCGCCGTAGAAAGCAATTCCTTCGTAAGTCCAACCAGTTGCTTGAAGTATTTCCTTTTCAAATTCATTAATTGTATATAAGTGGTCACCACTGATAGAATTGTAGAGTCTATATACAGGTGTGGAAGTTTCAACGCCTTCATTCTGATTATCATTTTCGTTATTGCCAGACTCACCACTAGGTGTACCTTCGTTACCAGAAGGAACGAATCCAGAGCCGGAACCATTAGTTGTAGCAGTTGCTACTGCAGTACCATTAACACTAAGTGTATATGTACTTCCTGATGTAAGAAGTGGACTTGCGAATATTACGCTGTTAGCACTCTTCTTAACTGTGGTTGTATATATAGTATTGCCTGATGCGTCTAAGATTGAAACGCTATCCCCTGCGTTAAGTGATACAGAGCCTTGCTGGTTCATACCGCCACTCATATTACTCGGCATACCACTTGGCATTCCGCCACTCATATCAGAAGGCATTCCGCCGTTCATTCCACCAGGTCTACCGCTAGGACGACCGCTTGTATTTCCTGACATATCTCCAGGCATACCACCGTTCATTCCGCTAGGCATACCACTTGGCATACCATCGTTCATTCCACCAGGCATTCCGCTGTTCATTCCACCAGCCATTCCGCCAGTACCGAAGAATACATAATTACCACTAGTAAATCCTTGCTGCATTCCTCCCATACCGATTCCAATTATAGTTCCACCATTAACTGTTATAGATGAATTCTCACCCCAGTCAATTGGATTATTATCGTTTTGTGTTGATGATGATATATCTGTCACACCACCAGATACAAGTATTGTTCCATTAGAGTCGATACCATCACCACCGGCATTAACATACCATGTTCCACCGTATATATTAAGTGCGTAAGAGTAATCTGTAAGATCAGAGTTGGCTGCGTTGATTCCATCATCAGATGATGTAATATAACCAGTACCACCGTATAGATTAACAGTTGCGCCCTCTAATCCTTCTGTAGAATTCGTCACATTAATTGTTGCACCAGCAGTACTTCCACTTTGGCCAATGTTAAGAATGTAATCTGACTTGATTCCATCATCGGCAGCGCTTACATTAATATTTCCACCAATGATATTAAGTCCAGCAACACCATCTGCTCCGTCGCCAGATATACCATCGTTAGAAGCAGTTACATTAAGTGTGAAGCTGTCAGTTGCAGAGGCGCCAATATTAATTGTAGCATTATCGCCACCCTTGATGCCGTTCTTACATACACCATTAATATTAAGTGTACCGGTACCTGTTATAGTAAGGTCACCATCATCCTTAAGCTTTAGCGCTGCTCCATCGAATGCGTCAGCAACTTCTTCATCTGTTGACTCCTCGTCGGCAGGGTCCTCATTATCTGTTAAGGTGTTAGTTCCATTTATAACGATTGTTGTATCTGTATTTTGCTTATTGATACAAATTGGAGCGCCAGTGCTACTAGCTAGTGTTAAGTCCTGTAGAATAAGAGTTACTCCTGTTGTTCCTTTCTTAACAGTAACTGAACCATCAGAACAATTACCTGTTATGATATAGACACCAGATTCCTTGATTGTAAGGTCATTACCCTCTATCTTATAGGCATCTTCTGAACCGGACAATGTATTAATTCCTGTTTCCGTAAATGTGAATGTTGTTGACGCTTCCTGTACAAGCTGTGACACATCCGTTTCAGCCGCATAACTTGTTAGTACATTAACAGGCATTCCTGTAAGTACCAGTGTAGATAATAAACCCATTGCTAATAATTTTTTATTTCTCATAATATATATCCTCCATTTCATTGTTTTTTTGTTTCTGATGAAAGGATATAACCTGAAACTTAAATAAACCTTAAATTTCAAAAAATTATTTCGCAATGGGTTTTAAATGATTATTTATTGATGACACTTGTATAGCATAAATTCCTTGTTTGTCTGACCAGCAGGCAGGACTCGTTCTCCTATTTGTTCTAGTTTGTAGCCCTTATTGCTTAAGTAATCTAATACGCTTGTATCAAAAGCATAGCCCATAGCATTGAGGTAATCTTCTGCGTTTGCTTCATCATCATCTAAGATAACCCATACTGTTTTGTTATCTGGAATGTTAAGCTCGCTTTGTACTTCAATATTAGGAGACATTTCGTGCCAGCTTTTGAATTTTTCTATTTCCAAGTCTTTATCTGTAATAATTGCGTGATGCTCAGGCATATACACAGATAGAATCGATAATGAGTGAGCACTGTTATGATATACTATATCGTCAGCAGTGATTTCATCTTTTATAGAATCATACAGGGTGGAATTACTCTCTATTAATCTGTAATTGAACTCCACATAGTAATTATATATAAACATAATGACAGTTATAATAGCTGTCGCTATGAATATCTTATTATTTTCAATCGCTAGAATTGTATATATAACGAAGAGCCATATACAAGGAAGTACAACTGCAATATATCTTTCAATGAACACAGGTGTAAATACTACAGATAATATAATTCCACCAATTATGTAACCGAAGAATACGCATAGGTTCAATACAGCAAATTGGAATGTTTTAAGCTTTTTTCTTTTTATAATAAGTAGCACAATGGCCAGACATAATATTGCAGCATATATAATGGCAAAGTATCCCGAAGGTTTGTTGAAGGCAAATTCGCCAAAGACAAATTCTGCATATTCACCCAAATCAGCAAAATTAAAAGGTGCTATCCAGAAGCTTTCCTTAACGCTTTGTGATTGGCTAATGAATACAGTAAGCCATGGGATGTATAATACAACTGTTCCAATATTAGCAACAAGCCATTTTATAAATCGTTTCTTAACATCTGTTTTTGTGATTAGTATGTTGACAATTAGGCATATAGATACAATCATAACAGCCATTCCTGCAAAGTAGTGTGTATAAGCAGCAAGGGCGTTAACAATACAGAATAGTACCCAGAGAACTGTGTTATCTTTTTTGGCGAGCTTATAGGCAATTATCACACTACATATTACGAATAACTGACACCAGGAATACATTCTGATTTCGACAGCATAGGTAAGAGTGTGTGGAACTGCACATAGTACAACCATAGAAAGTATGCCTGCCTTTGGACTGATTTCTTTGGAAGTAAATAGTCCGACAATAAGCAGCATTGCCATAAATGGAATGGCTGAAAAAATATGATATACCAAAATATTATATCCAAATAAAAGGACAAATGGTTTCAGCATGAAATAGTATAGTGGAGGATGGACATCGATTGATGTAAAATCAATGATTTCACCAAGGCTATGTTTAGTCATATGAATAGTGAATGACTCATCTAACCATATTTGATCACCAAAATCCAAGACGACGACTAATGCTGCCAGGATAATGTATACTATTATAAAGCTAACCTTAGATTTTGTACTCATATATACCTCTTTCTTTATGTTTGTTGATTTTGTAATTATCGTATATAATATGTGTAATCGTTATTATACCATATAATAACTATAAATAGGGAATGTTAAATGGGGTGATATATAATGAAGCAGAAGACATATGAGATTGTTACAATAGAAGACACTCGGCGAGTTGTTGAAGACATGAAGAAAACCATTGGGGATAAATCTTATACAATATCTCTTAAAGTATTATCTTTTTTGATGTCCTATGAGGACACCTGCGAGAAGATTCGTCCTATATGTGAGGAGTTTTCAGATGCAGTTCTTACCGGTGTATCAGTTCATGCACTAAGGTATCCAGGAGATGACCACGACATAGTTGAATTTGATGAAACTCCGTTGATTCGATTGTCCTTCTTTATGTTTGAGAGCTCTGATGTTGTTCAGATAATATATGATTTTAATAAGATTGATAAGGATAGTGTATTACAGGATATAAGAAGTAAGATGAAGGATACGCCTAATCTTAAGGGTGTAAATGTGTCTATCGCAGGATATGCAACTCATATATCAGATTTTCTAGAGGAGTTAGTAGCAGGGTTCGAAGATATTCCTATATTTGGTACTTTGGCTGATATGTATTACGTCTCTGCATTAGAGAGAGAAAGGGCTCCATACATTTTCAATAGAGAAGGAAGTGTGGAGAAGGGCATAGCCTTCCTGTTATTTACAGGAGAGGATTTGCATATAGATGCAAAATGTATATTCGGATGGGAGCCAATAGGTAAACCAATGTCAATAGAGGTGGCCGACGTAGATATGCCTGTGGGAGATACAACCATCAAGTCTATTGATGGAAGGGACCCTGAGGATGTATATAGGAAATATCTTGGAATCGGTTTTGACGAATATCTTACACTTAACACCTGTGAGTTCCCGCTTGCTGTAGAGAGAAATGGACTTACAATAGGAAGAACTCCATATGACTGTACTGAGGATGGCAACATTGTCTTCGTTGGTACCATCAGGCCTTATGAGAAAGTGCGATTCTCTTATACTGTTCGAGATGAACTAATTGAGAATACAGAGAGGGAGACAAGGGATTTGTCCGACTTCAGACCTCAGGCTATAGAGCTGTTTGTATGTGGTAACAGGTCAATTGTTCTTAGGTCAGATGCAGAGCTCGAGACTAAGTGCTTTACGCGATTTGTTCCTGATACTTTAGAGTGTCATGCTTCTGGGGAAATATATTATCATCATGGCAAGGGAGATTTCCTTAATAGTACAATTGTTGCAGCAGTATTTCGCGAAGGCGACATAGAAGATGCTAATGAAGTTGAGATAGAGATACCATCACCTCATAAGAATAAGATAGTTCCGTTAACTGAGAGATTATCTAAGTTCACCCAGGCTATGAGTGGTGACTTGGTGGAATTCGCAAGAGAAGCACAAGAGGCTAACGCAGCCAAATCAGCCTTCTTAGCAAGCATGTCCCACGAGATTAGGACACCGATCAATGCTGTTCTTGGAATGGACGAGATGATTCTTCGTGAGACTAAGGAAGATACAACACATGCCTACGCTAAGGACATTATGTCCGCAGGTAAGACGCTACTATCTCTTGTTAATGACATCCTAGATTTGTCCAAGGTTGAGGAAGGCAAGATGGAGATTATTCCTACCCAATATGGCCTGTCATCTCTTATTAATGACATTGTAGGAATGATTAAGGACAGAGCAATTGGCAAGGGATTGGATTTCAAGGTAGAAGTTAATGAGCATATTCCATATCTTCTTGTGGGTGATGAGATTCGAATAAGACAATGTATAATGAATCTCTTAACTAACGCTGTAAAATATACTGAGAGAGGAACAGTAACATTTACAGTCGATTATAAGGTATATGATGAGAACAGTATATTCCTTACATTCTTCGTAAGGGATACAGGTATTGGTATGAAGTCTGAGGATATGGAGAGCCTCTTTGCTCCATATAAGAGAATTGAAGAAGAGCGCAATCGTTCTATTGAAGGAACAGGTCTTGGAATGAGTATCACCAGACAGCTGCTTGAGCTAATGGGTACCTCTTTGGGCGTAGAGAGTGTGTATGGTGAGGGTTCTGTATTCTTCTTCGATGTGTTCCAGGAGGTTGTATCCTGGGAAGAAATTGGCGATTACACATCAAGGCTTGACGAGATACCTAAGGAATCACAGTATCATGAGTTGTTCCATGCTCCAGATGCTCGTATCCTTATTATTGACGATACAGAGATGAATCACACCGTTATGGAGGGCTTCCTTAAGAAGACCAAGATTCAGATTGATTCAGCCATGTCAGGAAGAGAAGGTCTCGCTTTGGCTGAGAAGAATAAGTATGATGTAATATTTATTGATCATATGATGCCTGATATGGATGGAATTGAGACCTTAGAGCGTATGAGAGAGATTGAGCTTAATAAGAACACACCTACCGTTGCTCTTACTGCAAATGCTATATCTGGAGCCAAGGAGATGTATCTAGAAGTAGGCTTCGAGGATTATCTGTCTAAGCCTGTTAATGGTATGAGACTGGAAAATATGCTTGCAGAATACCTTCCAGAGGACAAAATGAGTGCGCCTTCAGGAGCAGATGATGTGGAGGATAAGTCTTCTGCTGTCTTACCAGAATGGCTTAAGGATATCTCTGATATTGATATACAGGAAGGTATTTCTAACAGTGGTTCTGAAGATGGATATCTGTCTGTGTTAAGAGTATTTCACTTAACAGCAGATGATAAAGCCGATGAGATTGAGAAGTTATATAACGATGAGGATATAGAGCTATACACTGTTAAGGTACATGCATTGAAGAGTTCAGCAAGAATTATTGGAGCCAAGGCCTTATCACAGCTTGCAGAGAAGTTAGAGGATGCAGGCAACAATAAGGATTTAGACTTCATTAAGAATAATACTGATAAGCTGCTAGGCATGTATCGTGAACTTAATAATAAGTTAAAAAAGTCCAAGGAGCAATCACAGGAATCACCTAAGATTTCTCCAGATGAATTACAGGAAGCCTACAAGGCAATGATTGAGATTGCCATGACCATGGACTATGGTCTGATGGACAATCTTATAAGCGACCTTCGAGGGTACAAATTAGAGTCCGAGGATGCTGATAGATTATCACAGATAGAGAAGCTTTTAACAGAGCTTGACTGGGACGGAATAGAAGCTATTGCCAGGGAAGCTAATAATGCTTGATTTATGAGGAAAGACATATGAAGAAAACGCGTATGATAGTTAACGTGGGTATGACAATAGTCCTTTTAGGGCTAATGTCATATTCACTTATAGGTGAGACTACACACGAGATATTAGGAACAATAATGGTTGTCCTATTTATCGTACACCATATACTTAACAGAAAATGGTTCGGAGTACTTAACAAGGGTAGATATAGTGCATTTCGTATATGTCAGACGATACTGGTATTCCTAATGCAAGACTGACCTTGCTGGACATATTTAATAATATAGGTAACAACGCGGCAAGTAGGTAATAATCACGAATTACTATTTGCATTAGACATTGAATGATATTACCTAGTATAATGGTGTCACAACAAGTTAATAATGATATTGGAGGTGTATTATGGCTATTAGACCAATTCCAGGTGGAAATGGAGACAAGTATGTTCCTTATGATAAGAGAACAGGGGAGAAATCAATCGTATTCTTTACAAGAGATTTATCTGAGGAAGGAATGCAGAAAATATATGATAGAGTAGCATCTGTCTTAGAAGGCAAGATTGCAATTAAACTTCACACAGGTGAGGCAGAAGGACCTAACATTATCCCAAGACCTTGGGTTCGTAACCTAATTGAGAAGAAGATTCCTGATGGAACAATTGTTGAGACGAATACTTATTATGAAGGTAGCAGATATACCACTGAGCAGCATAGAGAGACCTTGAAGATTAATGGATGGGATTTCTGTCCAGTTGATATTACTGACGAGGACGGTGTAGCCACACTTCCTATTAAGGGTGGTAAATGGTTCGAAGAAATGCACGTTGGTAAGAACCTTCTTAATTACGATTCCCTTCTTGTGCTTACACATTTCAAGGGGCACGTAATGGGAGGCTTCGGTGGAAGCAACAAGAATATAGGTATCGGATGTGCTGATGGTAGAATTGGTAAAGCCGCAATTCACAGCACGCCAGATAATATGTGGGGAATTGCTGAAGAAGAATTAATGGAGAGAATATCAGAGAGCACCAAGTCTGTAATCGATCATTTCGCACCACATGTATGCTATATCAATACTATGAGAAATATGTCAGTATCCTGCGACTGTGAAGGTAAGGACGCACAGCCTGTTGTGACACCTGACATTGGACTTCTTGCATCACTTGATATCTTATCCTGTGACAATGCCTGCGTAGACCTTATCTACAATCTTCCTAAGGGTGGAGGCAAGGATTTAATTGAGAGAGTTGAGACTCGTCATGGGCTTCGTCAGCTAAGCTATATGAAGGAACTTGGCATGGGAAATGACCTATATACTTTGATTGATATTGATAATGATGACAAGGAGATTACTGCAGCTGAGGCAGTTGCAGACGTTGAACCAATATGGAAGCCGGACAAGTACAACGTATTCTGGGGCAACAATAAGAGAAGCTAGTGTAAGAGACAGTAGAAATGTTTGAGTAAAGTAAAAGCAAGTGTCTACGCGACACTTGCTTTCTTATTTTGCGTTTTTTTCTTGTGGAATGCACTTATTTTGTCAAATGAAATTGTAAGCCACCGCATAATAGTTATTTCTGCTACGGCGAATACAGCACACAGGGCAGCTGCCTGCACAGATATGTGTGTTATATCGAATAGCTTGTCGAATACTGACGCTCCGACTAAGAAGCCCACAATACATATTGCGAATACGAACACACGCCATTTGTTAAGAGGCTTAATAATCTGCCATATAATCATGAAACCGATTACTGACAACAGATAAGTACTTGCTGTACTTATATCCTTGTCTGATATATCGAATAGTTGACCGAAGAATACCATTACCGCAATGGCGAAGAAGGATGTTATTGCAGCAGGCAATGCATTATATAATGTATGTCTGATAAAGCTTCCTTCCTGTTTCTTCTCATTAGGCTCTAATGCTAACAGGAATGCTGGTATACCTATGTTAAATGTTGATATAAGCGATACCTGATTCGGACGAAGCGGGTAGCTTAGTGTAAGTATAATTGAGAATATTGCCAACAGTAATGAGAATATATTCTTATATAGGAACAGGCTTGCTGAACGTGTAATATTGTTAATATCTCTTCGTCCTTCCGATACAATTTCTTTCATATGTGAGAAGTCGGAATCAAGTAGAACAACTTGAGCTGCCTGTCTTGCAGCGTCACTACCTGTACCCATGGCAATGGAGCAATCTGCTTCCTTCATAGCCAGAATATCATTTACACCGTCACCAGTCATGGCAACCTTTAATCCATTTTCCTTAAGGGCAGTAACTAGAGCCTTCTTTTGTTCAGGCTTTACACGACCGAATACTGTATATTCTGTAGCACATTTCTTAAGCTCTTCTTCAGAAGTAATAGTGCTAAGGTCAATGTACTTTTCTGCATTCTCAACACCGGCTTTAATAGCAACTCTTGATACAGTAAGTGGGTTGTCTCCTGATATAACCTTAATCTCAACTCCCTGTTCTCTGAAGTTGTTGAAGATATCCTGTACATTTTCTCTTAAGTCGTTTTGCAATGCTACGAATAATATAGGCGCATTTACATCATCATTTCCTTTGGTTAATGCAAGAACTCTAAGACCGCTTCCTGTTCTCTCTTCGATGATGGCCTTGTTCTCTTCTAGCTGTGAAGAAGTAAGTAAGAATTCTGGAGCACCTAGGCGGTATGTGAACTCTTCTGTAATTACTTCAGAATACTTTTTCTTAGAATCAAATGGCATTACTTCCTTATTCTTAATTGGCTCACAGTCAGGGAAATAATCTCTAAGGGCATTCATTGTAATGTTGTTATCAGGAACAGCCCGGATATAACTTGCAATAATGCTCTTTGCTGCAGCATTTTCCTCACTGCTATTGTTGATAGGATAGAACACCTCGCTAACGGACATATCATCACTTGTAATAGTACCTGTCTTGTCAACACATAGCACATCAACTCTTGCTAATGTTTCGACACTTCTCATGTCGTGAAGAAGAACCTTCTTCTGGGCAAGACGCATAGCACTTAATGCGAGGGCCACCGTACATAGAAGATATAAGCCCTCAGGAATCATACCAATAACTGCGCCAACCATTGACTGGACACTATCAGAATAACTCATCTCATTAACGCTAATTGACTGGTAGATAAGAAGAGCACCAACAGGAATAACAACTATTCCGGCAACAAGGATAATTCGCTCAATGTCACGAATCATCTCTGACTTGCCTTCTTTAGTCTTCTTAGCCTTGGCAGTTATCTGTGCAGCATAAGAGTCGGCGCCAACCTTAGTAAGCTTTGCAGTAAGCTTTCCTGAAACCACGAAGCTTCCAGACTTAAGGTCACTGTCTATTGTCTTTTGGATCTCGTCTGCCTCACCGGTTAGAAGGGATTCATTAACACCTGCTTCTCCAGATAATACAATACCATCAGCAGGAATCTGTTGTCCGCTTTCAAGAAGAATCACGTCGCCCTCCACTAATTTATCAGAGGGAACCTTAACCTCCTTGCCATCTCGTATGGCAGTGTATTCGCTAACATCTAGCAATGCCAGCTTGTCTAATACGAATTTGGAACGAAGCTGTTGTATGATACCGATAAGTGTATTCGCAATAATGATAGGCAAGAACATTAAGTTCTTAATCTCGCCTGTGGTAATTACGAGAACGGTTAATAGTGCGAAGATGCCGTTAAAATATGTGAACACGTTTCTGAATATGATTCGTTTAATGCTCATATCAGATTCGCTTTTTATGTAATTAGTTTTACCTTGCGCAGTAAGCGCATCCACCTCCTGCGAGGTGAGACCAAGTTGCTCTGGTTGCATTTTTTGTACCTCTTTTCCTATTAAATGTATTTTATCAGACAAGCTTAGAAAAAAACAGACAAATATTCTTAATTTATTAAGTTAAATGTAGGACAAGTACTAATAATGATGATATAATGTTATGTAGGTGCGACTTGATGGAGAGGTGAATTATAAGGGGGAGACATATGGCGACAGAGAAGTATACTAATTTAATTAATAATCTAAGATCTTTCGATAAGGTCGCTGTTTCCTTTTCAGGTGGAGTAGATTCAACCTTTCTGTTGTATGCAGCGAAGGAAGCATTAGGTGAAAATGTTATTGCCATTACGGCAGACTCTAGTGTGCTACCACATAGTGAATTTGATGAAGCTAAGAGCTTATGTGAGTCCTTAGGTGTAAGACATATTACATTTGAATTTAATCCATTAAGCGTTGATGAATTTCGTAGTAATGTGAAGGAGCGCTGCTACTACTGCAAGAAGAGCCTAATGAGTGTTATGAGAGAGATAGCTCATGAGAACGGATTTGACGTACTTGTAGAGGGATCTAACACAGATGATGAACTAGATTACAGACCAGGGTCTAAAGCATTACAAGAGATGAAAATAATTAGTCCTCTTAACGAGGCAGGTCTTTGTAAGCAGGAGATACGAGACTTGTCTAAGAAGTATAACATTCCAACATGGGATAAGCCTTCTTACGCATGCCTTGCAACTCGCATTCCTTGTGGTGAAGAGATTACACTCTCGAAGCTTAACATGGTTGAGAAGGGTGAAGCGATACTTCATGAACATGGATTCCTTCAGTCTAGAGTTAGAGCGCATGGTAGCGTGGCGCGGCTCGAGATTATGCCGTGTGACTTTGATAAGATTCTTTCCGAAGATGTTAGGAGCGCAGTCGTTCAAGGAATCAAAGACAGCGGATTTGATTATGTAAGCTTAGATCTTGAGGGCTTCAAATCAGGCAGCATGAATATAGGGGTTACTACTAATTAATATATTATTACAAGTTAATAAGATGAGGGTTTAGATATGAATGATACAGACATATATGAATTGCTAGATAAGGTGTCTAAGCAGGAAATGTCTATTGATGATGCAGTGCTTAAGCTTCGCAAGGAGCCCTTTGAAGATATGGGATATGCCAAGATTGATACCCATCGCGGCATTAGGCAGGGCTATGCCGAGGTTATTTATGGAGAAGGAAAAAGCGCTGAACAGATTGTAGGAATATGTGATAAGATGCTTCAGGTCGAAGAGAAGCGTATTCTTATTACAAGATTGTCTAAGGAAAAGGCTGATATTGTAGGTGAGTCATTTCAGTTAGAATATAATGAACTTGGTCGCATTGGGCTAATTGGTAAGAAGCCAAAATGTGACGGAATAGGTAAGATTGTAATTGCTGTTGCAGGAACAAGCGACATACCTGTAGCAGAAGAAGCGGTATTTACTGCGCAGGCTCTTGGAAGTGAAGTGTATAAGCTATATGATGTGGGAGTGGCAGGAATACATCGACTGTTTTCTCACGTAGATGATATAATGTCAGCAACTGTAATTATTGCAATTGCAGGAATGGAAGGAGCCTTAGCCAGTGTCGTGGCGGGGCTGGCCAACTGTCCTGTTATAGCAGTACCAACAAGCGTAGGATATGGAGCGTCCTTTGGAGGACTGTCGGCATTACTATCAATGCTTAATTCCTGTGGAAGTGGAGTAAGCGTAGTTAATATAGACAACGGATTTGGAGCAGCATATCAGGCTAACATGATTAACCACATAGGAGAGAGATAATGCTATACTTAGAATGTAAGATGGGCGCAGCAGGAGACATGTTAAATGCCGCTTTGGTGAGCCTGGTTGACAGAAAGAGATTTGTAGACAAGATGAATTCTTTGAAGCTTCCAGGTACTGTGGTAGAACTTAAAAATGAATACAGAAACGGAATATATGGCAACCTAATCAAGGTTGTTTACGATGGTGAGGAAGAAGAAAGCGAAGATGTGAGTGATAAGACAGAAGAAAACCACACAGATAGTCATGAACATCATAGCCATCACCATAACGAGCATAATTCTATAGAAGATATTGAGAAATTTATATTAGATTTGGACTTGTCAGACAAGATTAAGCGTGACGCGGTTAGCGTATACAGATTAATCGCTGATGCTGAGGCTTCGGTACATGGCAAGCCAGTAGAAGATATACATTTTCATGAAGTTGGAACAATGGATGCAATAGCTGATGTGCTAGGGGTATGCATCCTTATGGAAATGATTAACCCTGACAAGGTAATGGCATCCCCAATTAATGTGGGAAGTGGAATGGTTAGATGTGCACATGGCATACTACCTGTGCCTGCACCAGCAACCCAGCATTTACTAGAGGGAATACCAATGTATACTGACGAGTCAGTAAAAGCCGAACTGTGTACGCCTACAGGCGCAGCACTATTGAGGTATTTCGTAGATGAATTCGGCTCAATGCCGCCTTCAATTGTTAAGAAGGCAGGCTATGGCTTTGGCAAGAAGGAATTCGAGAAGCTTAATGCAGTAAGAGCCTTCCTATGTGAAAGCGACGGATTTGGTGACAGAGTGGTTGAGTTAAGGTGTAATATCGATGATATGACTCCTGAGGATATAGGATATGCCATTAATATCTTTTTAGAGGGTGGCGCCTATGACGCATTTACCAGTCCTATATATATGAAGAAGAATCGCCAGGCAACCATGCTTAGCGTTATATGTAACGAGGCTATGCGCGATAAGATAGTGGCCCTTATCTTCAAGCATACTACTACAATAGGAATTAGGCAGAACCTGTGTGACAGATACGTTCTTGACCGCACCAATGAGGTTGCTGACACCCCATATGGCGAGGTTAGGATTAAAAGGTCAAGAGGCTATGGAGTTGACCGCCTTAAGATTGAATACAATGATTTGGTCAGAATTGCTGATGAGAGAGATGAGAGCATACCACATATAAAGGACATAATATATAAATCTCTTGAATAGAAATGTGTGGTATAATACTTAGGCGACGAATATAACAATTCTTTTTGGGAAGGAATTTTGTAATAATAAAGAAAAAGGGGATAAGGCATAAATGGATACATACGATTCTTTAGACAAGGCCGTTAAAGGGGTTTTCGGTGAAAATGTTAGGATGCAAAGAGACTCACGCATCTCAAGACAGGATATTAATTCAGCTAAGGTTGTAACTCTTAGCAATGGCAAAATGTTTTTTCTAAAATATAATTCTATTGCTAGTAAAGAAATGTTTGACGCAGAGGTAGAAGGCTTAGAGGCAATAGCAAGCACTAAGACTATTGATACGCCTCGTATCTACTGTACAGGAACAGATGAAGAGACAAGTACTTCATTTCTTATGATGGAGCTTATTCAGGAAGGCGTTAAGACAGAGAGAGCAATAGGAATGCTTGGTAATAAGATGGCTAATCTTCATCTTGCTGATGCAAGCAGGTTTGTTGAAGGAGGCAAATACGGATTCCTTCATGATAATTATATTGGATCTACCAAGCAGATTAATACCCCTAAGGATAGCTGGGTTGATTTCTTCAGAGAATGCAGGCTAGAGCCACAGATTCAGATGGCAGGCAAGCATTTGACTCCTATGATGAGAGAAGTAAGCAAGTTCATGGATAAGCTAGACAAGGTGTTAGTTGAGCCTGAGAGAGCATCGCTTGTTCATGGTGATATGTGGGGTGGCAATCATATTATTAATTATAGTAGAAAGCCAGTATTAATTGACCCTGCAGCTTATGTTGGACATTGCGAAGTTGATATTGCTATGTCAGAGATGTTTGAGCCATTTCCAAGAGTGTTCTATGACATTTATCGTCAGAAGATGCCGAAGGAAGATGGCTATGAAGATAGGAAGGAGATATATAACCTGTATCATTTCCTTAATCATCTTAATATATTTGGACCAAAATATTTGATGCCAATTAAGAAGACTATTCTAAGATATGCATAAAGGAATACAGATAAGAAGGTATAGATAATGGCAGAATTCGATATACAAGAGTATATGACCAAAGGCGTAGAGAGAGTTGTATCTGAGGCAGTAAGAGCAACTCTTAAGAACCCTGAAGAGAGTATCTTCATGGGGAAATTCGCTTTGGCTAGCAAGAAGGCTTCTAAGAGAAGAGCAGAGCTTAAGAAGGAGGGGGCTAATGTCCCTCCATTTCTAATTGCAAGCATTACAAGCAGCTGTAATCTGCACTGTGCTGGCTGCTATTCCAGATGTACGCAAGGCACTGTTGATAGTGAGCCTGTGGATCAGATGACCAGCGAAGAGTGGAGCAAGGTGTTTGATGAGGCATCTGATATAGGTGTAAGCTTCATTCTTCTTGCAGGTGGAGAACCACTCATTAGGAAGGATGTAATTAAGGAAGCATCCACAAGACAGAATATCCTCTTTCCTATATTTACAAATGGAACATTTATGGATGAATCATATATTAAGCTTTTCTCTAAGAATCGTAATCTCATGCCTGTTATGAGTATCGAAGGCGACAAGGAGACTACAGATTCCAGACGTGGGGAAGGCGTGTATGAACGCATAACTACTAATATGGAGATTCTTAAGAAGAAGGGAATTATATTCGGAGTATCTGTCACAGTTACGACAGAGAATCTAGAGGAGGTTTCTTCGAAGGAGTTTTTAAATAAGCTTTCTGACATGGGATGTAAGCTTATAATATATGTTGAATTTGTTCCAGTTAGTGACGAGAGGAAAGACTTAGCGCCAGGGGATAAGGAAAGAGAGATAATGGTTGAAGCCATCTCTAAGAGAAGAGAGGAATTTCCTGAGATGGTAATAGTATCATTTCCAGGTGATGAGAAATCTTCAGGCGGTTGCATTGCCGCAGGAAGAGGCTTCTTTCATATCAATTCACATGGTGGAGCAGAGCCTTGTCCGTTCTCGCCTTATTCTGATATTAATGTCAGAGATTCATCTCTTAAGGAGGCAATTAATTCTAAGCTATTCGTAACTCTTAGAGATGAGGGATATCTATTAGAAGACCACGATGGCGGATGTGTTCTCTATGAGAAACGCGCTGAGGTTGAGAAGATTATTGATGGTTAGGTAAGAAGAATATGTATTATGTAAGAACAGAAGCTGAATTCGATTCTACTCATTTTTTGAAGGATTATGTTGGCAAATGTGGTAACATTCACGGTCATCGATGGAGAGTGGTTATTGAAGTCAAAAGCGAAAAACTAAAAGAAGATAAGCAATGCAAAGGAATGGTTATTGACTTTGCTGACCTTAAGGAAGTTCTTAATAAGCTGTGTGATGAGTTCGACCATGTATTTATATATGAGACTGGTTCCCTTAAGGATACTACAATTAAGGCATTACAGGACGAGGGCTTCATTATTAAAGAGGTTGCTTTTAGGGCGACAGCCGAGTGCTTCGCCAAGCATTTCTACGATGAGATGACTAAGGCAGGCTTTGATATCAATCGTGTTGAAGTATATGAGACCCCTAATAATTGTGCCATTTATGAACAGTAGTATTAAGGAAGTATTATGAAGGTCGTTGAGAAATTTGTAAGTATTAATGGTGAAGGTCTAAGAGCAGGAGAGTTGGCTGTATTCATTAGATTCAAAGGATGCAACCTGTCATGTAGCTACTGCGATACTACCTGGGCGAACGAAGCTGATTGCGACTTCGAAGAGCTTACACCACTACAGATATTTGAATATATTAAGTCAACTAATATAAGAAATGTTACTCTCACAGGAGGAGAACCATTACTACAAAAGGACATAGACAAGCTTATAGAATTAATTCTTGCTGATGGCAATCTAAGAGTTGAAATTGAGACAAATGGTTCCGTTGACATAAGTAAGTTTAAGGCAGATGGATTAACATTTACCATGGATTACAAGCTGCCATCTAGCGGGTGTGAAGACAAGATGAATCTTGATAACTTCACATTTCTTAAGAAGAAGGACACAGTCAAATTCGTATCAGGCTCCACAGATGATCTTAATAAAGCACTTGACATAATTAGAAAATATGATTTGATTAATAAGTGTCATGTATATTTTAGCCCAGTATTTGGTAAAATAGATCCACGGGAAATTGTGGATTTCATGGTTGATAATAACCTAAATGATGCAAGGGTACAGATTCAGATGCATAAAGTGATTTGGGATCCTAATCAAAAAGGAGTATAAAATGATAGATACAAATGCAATTGAAGAACATATTAGAGGAATACTTGTAGCCTTAGGGGATGATCCAGAAAGAGAAGGTCTTAAGGATACTCCTAAGAGAGTGGCTAATATGTATAAAGAAGTCTTCGAAGGAATGAATTATTCTAATCATGAGATTGCGCAGATGTTCAATAGAACATTTGAAGAGGGATTAGAAGACATCGAAGGTAATATGATAGGCAGAGTTGTGGTTATGAGGGATATTGATATATTCTCATACTGCGAGCATCATATGGCCCTTATGTATGATATGAAGGTAAATGTTGCTTATATTCCTAAGGGTAAGGTAATAGGCCTGTCTAAGATTGCAAGAGTATGTGATATGGCTGCAAGACGTCTTCAGCTTCAGGAGAAGATTGGACAGGATATTGCAGATATTATTAGTGAGATAACAGGAACAGAGGATATTGCTGTAACAATAGAAGGATGTCACAGCTGTGTTAATGCAAGAGGCATTAAGAAGAATAATACTAAGACATTTACGGCAGAGCTTCGTGGTGAATTCAAGACTGACCCAAGTCTACAGATATATGTGAGGTAGTAAGTTGAAGGCATTGGTATTATGTAGCGGTGGAATTGATTCTACTACAGCACTTGGAATAGCTATTAAGAAATTTGGACAGGAAAATGTTATAGGATTATGTATGTCCTATGGTCAAAAGCATGTACGAGAATTAGAGTCAGCAAGAGCAGTTGCAAAGCATTATGGTATAGAATTAATATCTATGGATTTAAGTAAGATATTCGAGTATAGCGATTCTTCGCTCCTTAGTCATTCAGACGAAGAGATTCCTAAGGAGAGTTATGCCAAGCAGCTTGATGGTGCAGCGCAAGATGAGACAGTTAGCACCTATGTGCCTTTTAGGAATGGACTTTTCTTATCGACAGCTGCCAGCATTGCACTTAGTAAGGATTGTTCATATATATATTATGGGGCCCATAAGGATGATGCAGCAATCGCAGCATATCCTGATTGCAGTGAGGAATTCAATAACGCCATTAAGACGGCTATATGGGAAGGCTCAGGTCATCAGCTTAATATAGAGGCACCATTTATCAGTAAGAATAAAGCAGACATTGTTAAGATGGGATTAGAATTAGGAGTGCCATATGAGCTTACATGGTCCTGCTATGAAGGTGGAGACAAGCCTTGCGGTAAGTGCGGCACCTGCATCGACAGGGCAGCAGCATTCGCAGCTAACGGCATCCCCGATCCAGCTATTCAGTGAGGATATAAAATGAGAGAAAAAGAAGACTTAACACTACTAGGTAATAAGAATGTAGACTATTCAAGCGAATACAATCCAGAGATTTTAGAGACTTTCGAGAACAAGCATCAGGACAACGACTATTTCGTCAAATTCAACTGTCCTGAGTTCACATCACTTTGTCCTATTACAGGCCAACCTGATTTTGCTACAATCACAATCTCCTATGTCCCGGATGTTCGCATGGTAGAGAGTAAGAGCCTAAAGCTATATCTATTCTCCTTCCGTAACAAAGGGGATTTCCACGAGGACTGTGTGAATATAATTATGAAGGATATAATTAAGAAGATTGACCCAAAATACATTGAGGTTCTAGGAAGATTCCTTCCAAGAGGTGGAATATCAATCGACCCATATTGTAACTACGGCAGACCAGGAACCAAGTGGGAAAAGCTAGCATGGGAGAGATTATCTCATCATGATATGAATCCGGAAGTAGTCGATAATAGATAAGTAATAGCAGACAATAGATAATAGACAAATGATACGACTTGCAGAAAGGAGACACCAATGACAGAAATCGAGGCAGTTAGAGCAAGACATGCGGTTAGAAGTTATCAGGATAAGAGAATTGATAAGGAATTAATTGATAAGCTAGAAGCTAAGATTGCAGAGCTCAATGAGAAGGGAAATATTAGCCTTCAATTTATTGAGGATGCTTCTAGTACATTTAACAAATTATTCAATAAAGCTATGGGACTTGGCAGCGCTCCTAGTGTAATAGCCTGCGTGGGACCAGATGACGATACTCTTGATGAGAGAATCGGATACTACGGCGAGAAGCTTGTAATATATGCGCAGCAGTTAGGACTTAACACATGCTGGGTTGGAACATTTAACCGTAAGAAGATTCCTGCTAAGATTGGT
Organism: uncultured Lachnospiraceae bacterium; assembly: GCA_900316395.1. Taxonomy (GTDB): domain Bacteria; phylum Bacillota; class Clostridia; order Lachnospirales; family Lachnospiraceae; genus RUG191. Next base: position 111,287 of record ONCT01000001.1, read on the forward strand.
TCTAATGAGAAGCTTGTAATTGCAATTGCAATTGGATATGGAACAACACAGGGTAAGCAAAGCAAGTCTAAGACAGCTGATGAAGTTGTAATTGACTTTACAGATAATGCACCTAATTGGTTTAAGGCAGGTGTTGAAGCTGCACTTCTTGCACCAACAGCAATTAACCAGCAGAAGTTCGAGATTATTTATACTAAGAACGAAGATGTTGAATTCAAGGATTTAGGTGGAGTTCTAAGTAAGGTTGATATAGGAATTGTAAAATGTAATTTCGAAATCGGCGTGGAGGATTATAAGAGTAATAACCCAGAATAATTAATGTGATATATAATAAAGCCTGAGGCAAATGCTTCAGGCTTTTCTTAGTTAATAACTATTCTATAATTTTTTCAGTGCTTTTCTAAGACGAGGACCGGCAATTGCGGCAATGGCAATCTTAATTGCATCAGCCCATACGAATGGAATTACGCCTGCAAGAAGTGCTTCCCAAAATGTCATGTGTCCCTGGTAAGCAAGCCATGCTGTTCCAAATCCATAGCAGACCACTGTTCCAAGAATCATTCCCACCATGCTTAACACGAATTTTCTGCCGGATTTCTCAATAAAGATTCCTGCGATCAGTGCCATGGCGATAAATCCGATCAGGTAACCGCCTGTGGGTCCAAAGAGTTTCTGGGGACCCGCCGAAAATGCGGAGAACACCGGCACCCCCACCAGCCCCAGCAGCAAATATACCAGATAGCTGATGGTTCCCTTTTTCACTCCGAGAATATAAAGACCCAGATAGATGGCCAGATTGGTAAAGGAAATCGGCACCACACCAATCTGAATGGACAACGGCCCCAAAATACAGGTAATCGCTGTCATCACACCAATAATTGCAATGTTTTTCACAGATAATGTCTTGTTTTCTTTCATAATCTTTTAACCTCTCTTTTTTTCTAAAAAGGACAGGGCATCTTCCCCTGTGCGGTTCCCATTATACGAGGAATGCCGTCAATTGTCAACCTATTTTATTCTTTAAGTTAACAATGTACTACCATCATGTGTTACTGATTGTTCATGAGTCGTCCTGGTACAGCGAAAATTAAATAATTGATATATTGAACGAGGATACCGTTTCGAGAGTGCATATCAAAAAGCGAAGGCGCAGCGGTGGCTACGGCTAGAAAATCCAACGAAGCAGATGGCTGGAAACTTATTATTCGGTGTATCAGGTGTAGGGGAACGATATAACGTTACAGTTCACAGGTATGTGAACAGTAGCAATATAACCTATGTACGTACATAGAATCTTTACACATTGATAGACTTTCCCGCGATCATTTGATAAAATGTACAGGTAATACAGAAATGACTACAAAGGAGGTTTTCCTGCCATGACGGATATCAAGCTGGGCTCCCATGTGGGGATGTCCGGAAAAGATATGTTTTTGAATTCTGTGAAGGAGGCTCTTTCTTACGGAGCCAACACTTTTATGGTGTACACCGGCGCACCCCAGAACACCAGAAGGAAAGATGTTTCCGCGCTGAATATTCCGGCAGCTTTGGCAGCTATGCAAGCCGGGGGAATCGGAGAGTTTGTGGTACATGCGCCCTATATCATCAACCTTGCCAACACGATAAAACCGGAAACCTTTGAGCTGGCAGTCAGCTTTCTGAAGACGGAAATTGAGCGAACCATCGCCATGGGAAGCCATGTGCTGGTGCTGCATCCCGGCTCCCATGTGAATGCCGGGGTGGAGGCCGGAACCGCTCAGATCATCAAAGGGCTCAACGAAGTACTGACCGCAGATACGGACTGCTTCATCGCCTTGGAAACCATGGCGGGAAAGGGCTCAGAAATCGGCCGCAGCTTTGAGGAGCTGGCAGCCATCTACGACGGTGTCGTGCATAATGAAAAGCTTCGGGTCTGCTTTGACACCTGCCATACCCACGATGCCGGATATGATATTGTAAATGATTTTGACGGAGTAATTGAAGAATTCCACCGGATCCTGGGAAAAGACCAGATCGCCGTGTTTCACATCAATGATTCCAAAAATGTCCGGGGCGCCCAAAAGGACCGCCACGAGAATCTGGGGAAGGGAGAGATTGGTTTCGACGCGCTGAAATCCATCGTGTGGCATCCGGATTTCCTTCAGGTGCCAAAGATTCTGGAAACACCATGGATCAAAAATCCGGAAAATCCCAAGGACACCAGAGTCCCTTACAAAGAAGAGATCGCACAGTTAAGGGCTGGCCATTAGGCCAGCCCTTTAATCTATAACTTCAGTCCGGAAAGCAGATCTCCAAGACTCGTACCGGCGGTCTCATTGGAACTGTACTCCACTGCTTCTGCCTGTTCTTCATCCTCTGCCTTTTCCATAATGTCCTCTAAGGCTTTCATGCTGAGGCTGACCTTGCCGTCATTGGTGTTTAAAATCTTTGCCTTAACCTTCTGGCCTTCCTTCAGCACTTCATGCACCGATGAAATCCGCTTCTGGCTGATCTGGGAAATGTGCACCAGACCACTGATGCCATTTCCAATGTTGACAAAAGCACCGTAGGGCATGATGGATTCCACGGTTCCCTCTACCACGGAGCCCGGTACCAGCATGGCAACCCGGTGATTGTGTTCTTCCTCACGCTCCTGTCTGGCAACAGCCTTGCCGGATAACACCAGTTTTTCTTTCTCCGGATCCACCGTGATCACTTTCACGCGGATATCCTTGCCAATCCAGGCACTGGTATCCTCCACATAATCTGCGGAAATCTGGGATGCGGGAACAAAGGCGCGGATGCCCTCCAGATAGCCGATGACACCGGCGCCGCCATGGTTTACTCCGACCATTTCAACGGACAGGAAGCGGCACCGGTGATAGATTATCAGTTCGGTTCCCTGCGGGACGACTTCGATTTCGGTGGTGTGCAGATGTACAGGACATCCATCCTCAAGGAAGCTGTGGCCGGCATGGATGCCGATTACGAATTCGCCGGACTCTACGACCTGCGGCTGAGGGTTTCCAGACACGGTGCCATTATGCATGTCAGCGAGTATCTTTATTACGAACTGGATACCGACAGTCGGGATTCGGGCGAGAAGATTTTCGATTATGTGAATCCCCGGAACAGGGGAGTGCAGATAGAGATGGAAAAGGTCTGCACTGAACACCTGAAGGCCGTGGGCGGCTATCTGGAACCGGTTTTCAAAGATGTGGACCTGTCCGAAGGCGAATTTGAATATGAGGCTTCAGTGGTCATTCCCTGCAGGAACAGGGTGCGCACCATAGGAGATGCAATCCGCAGCGCCCTGGACCAGGAAACGGATTTCAAGTACAATGTGATAGTCGTCGACGACAATTCTACGGACGGAACTGTCGATGTGATAAAGAGTTTCCTCGGGGACGAACGTCTGGTGTATATCGCGCAGGACAGTTCATACCATGCTATCGGCGGCAATTGGAATGCCGCGCTGCATCATCCAAAGTGCGGCAGATTCGCCCTCCAGCTGGATTCCGACGACCTGTATAGCGATGCCGGCACTGTGCAGAAGTTCGTGGACGCGTTCCGGGAGCAGGATTGCGCCATGGTCGTCGGCACATACAGAATTACGGATTTCGATTTGAACACCATCCCTCCGGGAGTGATAGACCATAAGGAATGGACCCTTGAAAACGGCAGGAACAATGCCTTGCGTGTGAATGGCCTGGGCGCTCCACGGGGGTTCTGGACTCCGCTGCTCCGCAAATTGAATTTCCCTACCACCAAATATGGCGAGGACTATGCCGTAGGACTGAGAATCAGCCGGGAATACCGGATCGGACGTATCTACGACGTGATGTACAACTGCCGCCGCTGGGACGACAATTCGGACCATGGCCTGTCGGTCGAGAAGGTGAATTCCAACAATCTGTACAAAGATCGTCTCCGTACCTGGGAACTGATGGCCCGTATTGCTCAAAACGGAAAATAGTCTTATATTTGCAAACTTTTTCTACTGGGGATGTTTTGGTTTTGACAGCACTGATCTTGGTAGGTAAGCACGCCGGGCTTTCGGAGGCTGGCCCGTTAATCTCAACCGACAAAAAATTAGCTGGCAACAGCAACTATGCACTCGCTGCCTAATCTGCCAAGCGGATTAGCTTAATCGGGACGCCAAGGCTGCGTCGCCGACGAGTATCCCTCCGGCTTTAGGGCTTCTATGTACGGGTCAAGGGGTATCATCCAAGAAGTCTGCACGCGGGGACTCCCTTAAACCGCGCCAAGATTCAGGGGATAAGTTCCGCTTCGCCTGTCCTTCGGCAGGGCGGTGCCGACAATCAAAGGAGGAATAAGCGTGTAGAAAGCCCATTGGGACTTTGTTTGGACGGCGGTTCGAGTCCGCCCATCTCCACGAGAAAGAGCTGCCTCGAGGCGGCTCTTTCTGTGTTTGTCAGTGTTTGAAAACTACTGATTCCGAATGCATTCCCACTGGAACAGGACCGGGTAGTGGTCTGAAATGTACTGGACACCGTAATCCGTTTTGTCGACCCAGTATTTGAGAGGCTTGATTATTTTTCCGCCATAGTAAATATGGTCTATCATAGTGTTGCTCTTGCCGTATCCGTTGAATGTGCCGGTATTCTTATCGTTTCCGGGAGCGGTCAGGCGTGCATATAAAAAGTTGTCATTCAGTACCGTCAATTGACTTGAATCGTAGGCTGTGTTCAAGTCGCCCACAAATAAGACTGCTGCGTTGCCACTCTTGATATCGTTCAGTTTTGATATGCTCTTGATCTGGTCCAGTACCAATTGACAGGAATTAACGCGGGCTGCTTTACTCTGATGGTCGAAGTGGGCTGTGAAAAAGTACACAGGCAAATCATTATTCATTTTGTCCTTCAGCACAGAATAGACCACGATTCTGCGGCAGGCCGAATTCCAGTCTCCATATGTGCCGTCACTATTCTTCACCGGCAGACTGTTCGGGTTTGTATCAAGCCAGAAGAAACCTTTCGTCAATAGTTCGAAGCGATCTTTACGATAAA
>ONCT01000020.1 GCA_900316395.1 uncultured Lachnospiraceae bacterium
GAGAACTATTTCCTAATATATACTAACCTCGAATTAAATCGTATATGAACGCCCAGACACCCCGGCTCCACATCCAACTTCATGAATACATCGCCCACCCATCTAAGAGGCGCTAATTATTTCTGCTGGGATTGGGGAGGGAAAGTGGCAGGAGGCGGAGGGGGCAGTGTGTGGACAGTTCTGGTGCGTATTAATTTGAGCGAATGAATATGTTAGTTATTGATTGGTAGAGGAAAATTCGTGCCAGGGATGGCACGAATAGGTGCGAGCCGACTGGACGGAGGATCGAGCACCGGTTTCCGTCTTGCGCTTAATTAGTATTTATATCAATAACTTACATATTCATCGCGAGAATTACCTTAGCAACAGAACTGTTCACACACTCCCCCTCTATGCCTCCCACCACCCACCTCTCCACCTCAGCAAATAAATTAGCACTCGCCACTTGACAGTGCTAACAATGGGTGTTATTATATCATCAGGTAATAGATGCAGACCTGCGTTTGCGAATAAAGAAAAAAGGGGGCGATCCTATGAACATCACTAAATTCACACAGAAATCACAAGAAGCGGTAGCAGATGTTGAGAAGCTAGCGTACGAGTACGGGAATCAGGAGTTAGAGGAAGAGCATTTGCTAGTTGCACTTCTTAGACAAGAGGATGGTTTGATTCCTAAGCTAATAGAGAAGATGGAGATTGATCTTGACCATTTCAAGACTACGGCAATTAAGGCACTTGAAGCGAGAACCAAGGTCAGCGGCGGCCAGCTTGTAATGGGCAATTATCTGAACAAGGTGCTAATCTCTGCTGAGGATGTTGCCAAGTCAATGGGAGATGAATATGTATCTGTTGAGCATCTTATGATTAGCATGATTAATAATCCTAATAAGGCCATTGCCAAGATTCTTGGTGAGTATGCAATTACTAAGGATAGATTCCTTAAGGCGTTGTCAGAGGTTAGAGGTAATGTAAGGGTTACAAGTGATAATCCTGAGGTTACTTATGATACTTTAGAGAAGTACGGATATGACCTTGTTGAAAGAGCCAGGACACAGAAGCTAGACCCAGTTATTGGCAGGGATAGTGAGATAAGAAATGTTATTCGTATCCTTTCAAGAAAGACCAAGAATAACCCTGTATTAATTGGTGAGCCTGGTGTTGGTAAGACAGCGGTAATTGAAGGTCTGGCGCAGCGTATTGTTAGAGGTGATGTGCCTGAGACTCTTAAGGACAAGAGACTATTTGCCTTGGAAATGGGCTCAATTATAGCAGGTGCCAAGTATAGAGGTGAATTTGAGGAGAGACTTAAGGCGGTTCTTGACGAGATTAAGAATTCCAATGGCGAGATAATTCTATTTATTGATGAACTTCATACTATTGTTGGAGCTGGTAAGAATGATGGTGCCCTTGATGCAGGAAATATGCTTAAGCCTATGCTTGCAAGGGGAGAGCTTCACTGTATTGGTGCCACAACATTAGATGAATATAGAGAATATATTGAAGAAGATAAGGCTTTAGAGAGACGTTTTCAACCAGTACTTGTTGACGAGCCAACAGTAGAGGATACCATATCAATTCTTCGTGGATTGAAGGAACGCTACGAAGTATTCCATGGAGTTAAGATTATGGATGCTGCCTTGGTTACTGCAGCACAGTTGTCTGACAGGTACATTTCCGATAGATTCCTTCCAGACAAGGCAATTGACTTAGTTGATGAGGCATGTGCATTGATTAAGACAGAGCTTGATTCTCTTCCAGCAGAGCTTGATGAGATGAACAGGCGAATTATGCAGTTAGAGATAGAAGAGACAGCTCTTAAGAAGGAGGATGACAGATTAAGCAAGGAGCGTCTTGAGGCACTAGAGCAAGAGCTTGCAGAGCTTCGAGATGAGTTCAATGCCAAGAAAGCAACATGGGACAATGAGAAGGAAGCTGTTAACAAGGTTACAACTCTTCGAGAAGAATTAGAGCATATTCGTGATGAGATTAAGATGGCGGAGCAGACATATGACCTTAATCGTGCTGCGGAGCTTCAGTATGGTGAGCTTCCTAGATTAGAGAAGGAACTAGATGCTCAGGAAGAACTGTTAAGCAAGAAAGGTGTTACTCTGGTTCATGAGAAGGTTTCAGAGGAAGAGATTACAAGAATCATTTCACGCTGGACAGGTATTCCTGTATCTAAGCTTACTGAGTCAGAGCGTAACAAGACACTCAATCTTGAGGATGAGCTTCATAAGAGAGTTATTGGTCAGAACGAAGCTGTTAACAAGGTGGCAGAAGCTATAATCAGGTCTAAGGCTGGTATCAAGGACCCTGGCAAACCAATCGGTTCCTTCCTGTTCTTAGGACCAACTGGTGTTGGTAAGACAGAGCTTGCTAAGACACTTGCTAGGAATCTTTTTGACGATGAGAATAATATGGTTAGAATTGATATGAGTGAGTACATGGAGAAGCATTCTGTGTCTCGTCTTATTGGAGCGCCTCCGGGATATGTGGGCTATGACCAGGGCGGTCAGCTTACAGAGGCTGTAAGACGTAAGCCATATAGCGTTGTACTCTTTGATGAAGTTGAGAAGGCTCACCCTGACGTATTTAACGTGCTCCTTCAGGTCCTTGACGATGGACGAATTACTGACTCAAGAGGCAGGACCGTTGACTTTAAGAATACAATAATTATTCTTACATCTAACCTGGGTTCTGGCTATCTTCTTGAGGGCATGGATGATGACGGAAATGTTAATGCAGAAGCTGAAGAGCTTGTTATGAACGAAGTTAGAAGAAGTTTCAGACCAGAGTTCCTTAACAGACTAGATGAGATATTGATGTTCAAGCCGCTTACTAAGGAGGGTGTATCTAGTATTGTAGACATCCTTATGGATGAGCTTAATGAACGCCTAGAGGATAGAGAACTTAGGGTTGAACTTACAGATGCTGCAAAGCAGTTTGTAGTTGATAATGGTTACGATGCAACCTACGGTGCAAGACCTCTTAAGAGATATTTGCAGAGAAATGTTGAGACCTTGGCTGCTAAGAAAATTCTTGAAGGCAACTTATCAGTAGATACAACAATGACAGTTGATGTTGTTGATGGAGCGTTAACAATACTATAATTACTCAAATTAGGGTAAAGATAAAATAATTTATATAAACTAAAGATATAAATACATTTGCGAGACTGTAAAACAAATAACACTTCCTGTATTAAGGTGCCCCCCCTAAAAATAAATCTTTAGGCGGCATCTTGCTACAGGAAGTGTTTTGTGTTTAGATGTAATATTTTGTTTAGATATTATCTTTTTTAAATGCTATCTTTAAACAAGTTAGCTGTATAGGTGTCGAATTTGTCTTCAACCCACTGTGCAAATTCTGATTTGGATACCTTTTCGCCAAGACCTTCGATGCGAATCTTACATTTATCCAAACGATTGTATATGCTTACCAGGATATCGTTAAGTGAAGCCTGTGTAACAATAGAACCTGTTTCATCAAGCTCGAATAGAATATCAAGGACATCTTTGCCGAAATTATCGCTTTCCTCCACGAATTTATATAATTCATTATAGGTTTTAATCATGATATTTCCTCCTTTTCCAACATTTATAACACACGATACATTTTCTTTGAATATAATTTTACAATAGTTGAAAGGAAAGGACAAGAAGTTATGATATAATTGTGTAAGTTAGTTTACATAATTGAATTATATGGATTGTTTTAAAATAAAGGGTACACAATTATGGATATGTTTGAATACATGCGTGAAAAAAATAATAAAAAGGAGTCGCCCCTTGCTTCCCGTCTTCGTCCAACTACGCTAGAAGAGGTTGTGGGGCAAGAGCACATTATTGGCAAGGACAAGCTTTTATATCGTGCCATTAAGGCAGATAAGATTAGCTCCATTATTTTCTATGGGCCACCAGGTACAGGTAAGACCACCTTGGCTAAGGTAATTGCCTGCACCACCAAGGCTGAGTTCAAGCAGATTAATGCAACCTCAAGCGGTAAGAAGGATATGCAGGAGGTTGTGGAAAATGCTAAGGATAACCTGGGAATGTATGGCAAGAAGACAATACTTTTTATTGACGAGATTCATAGATTCAACAAAGCCCAGCAGGATTATCTCCTTCCATTTGTGGAGGATGGAACAGTGATTCTAATTGGAGCAACTACGGAGAATCCTTATTTTGAAGTTAACTCCGCTTTGGTGTCTCGCTCGATTATATTCGAGCTTCATACCCTGTCGAAGGAAGACATTGCCACGCTAATTGTCAGGGCAATAGAGGATAAGGAGAAGGGCCTTGGGGCATATAATGCCTGCATTGATGATGATGCATTAGAGTTCTTATCTGACGCTGCTAATGGTGATGCAAGAAATGCTCTTAATGCAATTGAGCTAGGTGTCCTTACAACTGAACCTGATAAGGATGGCAGGATTCATATCACATTAGATGTTGCGAGTGAATGTATTCAGCGTCGCGCCCTTAAGTATGACAAGGACGGTGACAATCACTACGATACCATATCAGCATTTATTAAGAGTATGAGGGGCTCTGATCCTGACGCAGCAATCTACTACCTTGCGAGAATGCTAAGTGCAGGAGAGGATGTTAAGTTCATCGCCAGACGAATTATGATATGTGCATCAGAGGATGTGGGAAATGCTGATCCTAACGCCATAGTTGTTGCCACATCAGCAGCCCAGGCAGTAGAGCGAATCGGCATGCCAGAAAGTCAGATTATATTAGCTCAGGCGGCAAGCTATGTAGCTCTTGCCCCTAAGTCGAATTCGTCTGTCATAGCAATTGGTAAAGCTATGGATTATGTAGCTTCCAACCCGGCATATCACATACCGCCATATCTGCAGGACGCGCACTATTCTAACGCCAAGGACTTAGGTCGTGGCATTGGCTACATGTACGCCCATGATTACAAGAACCACTATGCACCGCAGCAGTACCTTCCTGATGAGGTTGTAGGGGAGACATTCTATGAACTATCAGACATGGGCTACGAGCAGAAGCTTAAGGAGCACATGGACCGTATTAAGCGAGAGGCTGAGTAGAGCTGATACCTGCTAATATAACGGTGTGTAAATTTGTGTATAAAATATTGACATGATGTGTAAAAAAGTGTATTATATACTTGTGAAGGGGAGAGTAAATGAAGAGGAAAGATCTAGTAAAAAAGCTTGAAAAAGGTGGATTTCAACTAAAAAAGCATGGGAGTAATCATGATATATATGTTAGGGGAAAAGAAATAGAAGAAGTGCCAAGACATAACGAAATCAATGAGTACACCGCTAAGGCAATATTAAAGAGAAGAGGATTATAAAAATATAATTATAAAAAATATAATCTGGAAGGAGAAAGGTTATGAAAAAAGCATATGTAACATTTTTGACACCTACTCATGATGATGACGATACATATCTGGTTGAAGTGCCAGATTTAGAAATACTTACAGAGGGGCATGGTCTAGAAGAAGCTATTTATATGGCAAGAGATGCGATTGGTATTAAAGGGATCTATATGGAAGATGAAGGACAAAACATTCCAGAACCAACAAGTATAAATGAGGTTGATGAGTCCAAAGCGACATATAAGGATGTTGGAAAATCTATAGTTACGCTTGTTGATATCGATTTTTATGAATACAGAAAGAAAGTCGACAACAAATCAGTTAGAAGAAATGTAACAATTCCTAATTGGCTTAATAAAAAAGCTGAGGAAGAAAACCTTAATGTATCCAGAGTGCTACAAGAAGCCCTAATGGAAAAACTTGGCACATCATAGAAGGATATAGTTGACAGGGGGTATTATTATGTCTTGACAAAACAACGTTGAGAGTCATTTGTCATATTTCCATCAAACGCTTATTGACATTAAGTTCAATAAGCGTTATTTTATTTATACTCTAGCAAGAATAGTCAAGATTCTTTGGAGTGATTTATGGGTTTAATCACTTCGTCAATTGTCACATAAGATGATATCTATTTTTGAGGAAAGAAATTCTTGCAAAAACCATTTTGAAAACTATATTGTATCTGACATAGATGGAAAGTTATATTTATATGATTTGGCGACAACAAAAAAAGAAACGAGTAAGCCGCTTGAGTCGTTGACTGTACGGTAGTAAACTTCGTTTCTTATGAACTAATATTATTATAAAAACGTAGAAAAGTCAATGATTAAAACCTGCCTAGATTAAAGAGTGATGACAAACTTGTTTTGTCAACACATGGTTGACAAACTTATTTTGTCAACATTACCTACTACACTACATTTGCGCAGGAAATTTTGTGTAAAAAATAAATGTAATGAAAGCTGAAATAGTGTAAAATATATTAGGTTAACTATATTTAGAAAAGGAAAAAAAGAAAAATGCAGGATTACACTAAGATGTCGAAAGACGAATTGTTAGAAGAAAAGGCTAAGGTAGAAGCCAAGTACAAAGAGTACAAGGATATGGGGCTTAAGCTGGATATGTCGAGAGGTAAGCCATCCTCAGACCAGCTTGACAAGTGTATGCCTATTCTTGATGCTCTTACATCTAAGGATGACATCCATGCTTCTAATGGCTTTGATACTAGAAATTATGGACTTGTAGATGGACTTCCTGAAGCCAAGGAGCTTATGGCAGCCATTATGGATACTAAGCCTGAAAATGTTATTATATCAGGCAATGCTTCGCTTAGCATTATGTATGATACTATCGCCAGAGCTCATTCATTTGGTATTATGGGTTCTACTCCATGGTGCAAGCTTGATAAGGTTAAATTCTTATGTCCTGTTCCAGGATATGACAGACACTTTGGTGTTACAGAGACATTTGGCATTGAGATGATTAATATCCCAATGAATGATGATGGTCCTGATATGGACTTAGTTGAGAAATATGTTAGTGAGGATGAGGCTGTTAAGGGAATATGGTGTGTTCCTAAGTTTTCTAACCCAGGTGGAGTAGTATATTCTGATGAGGTTGTAAGAAGATTCGCTAACCTAAAGCCTAAGGCTAAGGATTTTAGAATTTATTGGGATAATGCTTACGCAGTTCACTACCTATATGATGAGGTGATTGATATTCCAGATATTATTGAGGAATGTGCCAAGGCAGGCAATTCTAATCTTGTATATGAGTTCTGCTCAACATCTAAGATAAGCTTTGCTGGTGGCGGAATATCTGCTATGGCTACTTCACAGGAGAATATCGAGGATATTAAGAAGACTCTTACTAAGCAGACTATTGGTCCTGACAAGATTAACCAGCTTCGCCACGTAAGATATTTTAAGGATAAGAATGGAATCCTTGAGCATATGAAGGTGTTAGCAACAGAGCTTAGACCTAGGTTCGAGCTTGTTATTAAGATATTAGATGAAGAAATCAAGGGCAGTGGCGCCGGCACATACAATGCGCCTAGGGGCGGATACTTTGTGGCATTTAATGCTATGGAAGGTTGTGCTAATAGAATAGTTGATCTTGCCAAGGAGGCAGGAGTTGTACTTACGGGAGCAGGCGCACCTTTCCCATATCACAAGGACCCTAAGGATTCAGTTATAAGAATTGCTCCTTCTTATCCATCAATGAAGGACTTAGAGGAAGCAGCTAAGATATTTACAGTATGTGTTAAGTTAGCAACTATTGAGAAGTTACTTGAGAATAAGTAGAGGTTGGATATGGCTAAGAAAATTGGTTTTATCGGATGTGGCAATATGGGTTCAAGCATTCTGTCAGGAATTCTTGATGCCGGATTATATGATAAGAGTGATGTGCTAGTATCATGTCGTTCTGAGAGCTCTAAGGATAGAATTACAGAAGAGTTTGGTGTGTCGATTGTGGGAAATGCTGATGTGGCTAAGAAATGTGATGTGATTTTTTTAGCTGTTAAGCCTAATGTATTTCCAGAGGTTATTCCTGAGGTGAGTAAGGCGATTCCAGAAAACAAGATGCCGCTTATTATTTCAATTGCAGCAGGAATGACTATTAGTAAGATAGAGGAAATGTTCTCTAGCAATAGCCTGTTTGGCAGAGACATCAAGCTAATTCGTTCTATGCCTAACACACCTGCTCTTGTAGGTGAAGCAATGTCAGCTTTATGTGTTAACGCCAATGTCACTGATGAGGACAAGGAGCTGGCCCTTAAGATATTCGAAAGCTTCGGTCAGGCAGAATTCGTAGATGAAAAGCTTATGGATGCTGTTATTGGAGTAAGCGGTTCATCCCCTGCATACATATATATGTTAATTGAGGCCATGGCTGATGGGGCAGTGCTTGCTGGCATGCCAAGAAGTCAGGCTTATAAGTTCGCGGCTCAGTCCGTTCTTGGCTCTGCTAAAATGGTTCTTGAGACCAACATACATCCTGGTGAGCTTAAGGACGCAGTTTGTTCCCCGGGAGGAACGACAATAGAAGGTGTTGCCGCATTAGAGAGACAAGGCTTTAGAGATGCGATTATTGCAGCTGAGAAGGCTTGTATAGATAAATCAATTGAGATGTCTAAACAGTAAGGTGGAGTAGAAAACTAATGAATCAGAAATTACTAACTATAACAATTCCTTGCTACAATTCACAGGATTATATGGACAAGGCAATAAGAAGTGTACTCCCAGGGGGAGACAAGGTTGAGGTTCTTATTGTGGATGATGGTTCCACAGATGATACAGCAGTCATTGCTGATAAGTATGCTAAGAGATATCCTGATATTGTAAATGTAATTCATAAGGAAAATGGTGGTCATGGAAGCGCAGTCAATACTGGAATTGACAATGCTAAGGGTATTTTCTTCAAGGTGCTTGATTCTGATGACTGGTTCGAGAAGAGGGCTTATAAGGAGTATCTTAAGACTTTAGCTAACCTGGTTGAAAATGACCAGATAGTAGATATGTTCCTTACGAATTTCGTATATGAGAAGCCATCTATTAATCACCAAAGAAGAATGATATTTAGTGCTCTTTTCCCATCAGATAAAGTTATTGGCTGGGAGGATATGAAGCATAACATCAAGGGATTTACAATTCTTATGCATGCTGTAACTTATAGAACACAGTTGCTTCGTGACATCAATCTTCGATTGCCAGAGCACACATTTTATGTAGACAACCTGTTCGTATATGAGCCACTGCCTTATGTTAAGAAGTTGTATTATCTTAATGTTAATTTATATAGATATTATATTGGAAGAGAAGGTCAGTCCATTACAGAGCAGACCATGATTAGAAGGCTTGACCAGCAGCTTGCTGTTAATTATCGAATGATTGATGCATTTAATCTATTCGAGGATGTGAAGGAGCCACACCTTAGGGCGTATATGTTAGGTTATCTTGAGATGATTACTGTTATCTCTACCAGTCTGGCACATGTGTCAAAAGACCCTAAGAATTATGCCAAGATTAAGAGGCTGTGGAATTATGTGAAGGAAAAGGATATGAAAACCTTTTTGCATATGCGTTTTGGAATATTTGGCCAGGCAGTTACGTGGCCAGGAGCAATTGGTAGGTTTATATCAATAAAGTGTTATCATTTGACACAGAGATTTATGAGATTTAATTAGGAAGAAGAGAAGAGGTTATTATGACTAAAGTAGTAAAGTTCGGAGGTAGCTCTCTAGCTGACGCGACACAATTTAAGAAGGTAGCAAATATTATTAAGGCTGATTCAGACAGAAGATATATTATTCCTTCTGCACCTGGTAAGAGATTCGATGATGATACCAAGGTTACAGATATGCTAATCAAATTATACAAATTAGCTGCCAAGGGTAAGAATCTTGACAACCAGATTAAGAAGATTAAGAAGAGATATGATGACATAATAGAGGGGCTTGAGATTAAGGATTTCTCTCTTGATGATGAATTCAAAGAGATTAAAGCGGAATTAGAATATAATCCTACAGAAGATTTTGCTGCAAGCAGGGGCGAATATCTTAACGGACTTATTATGGCCAAATATCTTGGATATGAGTTCGTTGACCCTAAGGATATCATATTCTTCAATGAAGAGCATGGTCTTAATTCATATAAGACAGAGAAGAGAGTAGCAGAATGTCTTAAGGACAAGAAGCATGCAATAATTCCTGGCTTTTATGGTAGTGACAAGGAAGGTCAGGTTATGACATTTTCCAGAGGAGGTTCAGATATAACCGGCTCAATTATTGCAGGTGCAATCAAAGCAGATGTATATGAGAACTGGACTGATGTATCAGGATTTCTTGCTGCTGATCCAAGGATTATAGAGAATCCGGTGGGAATAGATATGATTACATATAGGGAGCTTAGAGAGCTGTCTTATATGGGAGCATCAGTTCTTCATGAGGATGCAATCTTCCCTGTAAGGTCCGCTGGAATACCTATTAATATTAGGAATACCAACAGGCCTGAGGATGACGGAACATGGATTGTTGAGAGTACAGCTCACAAGCCAGAATATGTTATTACAGGTATTGCTGGTAAGAAGGGCTTTTGTGCGGTTTCTATTACGAAGGCTTTAATGAATGCTGAGATTGGTTTTGGCCACAAGGTGCTACAGGCGTTTGAGGAAAACAACATTTCCTTCGAGCATATGCCTTCAGGCATTGATACTATGACAGTAGTTGTTCATGAGGATGAATTCCTGACTAAGGAACAAAAGGTTGTATCAACAATTCACAGATTAACTGATCCGGATTCTGTGGAGATTGAATCAGACTTAGCTCTTATAGCCGTTGTTGGACGTGGTATGAAATCAACAAGAGGTACAGCAGGTAGAATATTTGCTGCCTTAAGCCATGCTAATGTAAATGTTCGTATGATTGACCAGGGTTCAAGTGAGCTTAATATCATTATTGGTGTTGAAAATGATGATTTTGAGAAGGCAATTAAGGCAATATATGATATATTTGTAACAACAAGACTCTAGGAGGTAAACTATATGAATCCTATGAAGATAATGGCTGCATTTAACACATTTAGGTCGAATCATCCTAAGGTAGTAAGCTTCTTTCAGACAGTATTAGGAAGCAAGGTAGAAGAGGGAACAATAATTGAAATCTCTGTTACCAAGCCAGGAGAAGAGAAGATAACTACCAATATGAAGGTTAAGCAGTCTGACATAGAGTTGTTCGAAGAGATGAAGAATATGTCACAATACTAATTAAAAAACTAATCAAAGGAGAAAAATCATGGAAGAATTAGAGTTTCGTTATGACACACAATTATTGCTTGATCAGTATGTAGAAGATGGAGAAGATGCTGACGATGTTGCAGATGATCTCTTGGATGAGATTAGAGATTATCTTCTTAGCAATATCAAGGGTGACAGTATGGTTGTTGCTGCTGACAGTGGCGAAGACGACTTCGGTGAGAAGGCAATCATCAAAATCCACTATCATACCAATGAGCCATGGGATGTATTATCATATTGCAGAACACATGGTGAAATCTATGATATTGTCGTTGAAGATATGGACAGACAACAACGCAACTTGCAGGGCTAATCTATACGAAAAAAATGGTCTGACTCGCGATTTTCTTTATGAGCGAGTAGACCATTTTTTTTGCTTGCGATTTTCTGTATGAGCGTGCAGATTTACTGCGCTGATATACGGTAGCTTTTATTTGTTGTTAGATTATCGTAGCCGTAAACTTTCATATTTTTTTCGAGTCCTGACACATGTCTTCAGTTCTGCAAAACGCTGCTCTATAGGACCATCTGGAATTACAACATCAAGTGTAACAGCAAGATTATCTACTAATACATCATCAATGTCAGCCTTTGGTATGTTACACAGTATCTCGTATTTTTCATCAAAATCATCAGTATCAAGGAATCTAAGCATTGGCGATTCCTGTGGCTCTTTCTCCGTAGGAGTATCATCAGTCTGTATGCCTGTAGGAGTAAATGTAAAATTCTCAATAAAGGATTCGTATGGTCTGACATAAGTTATATTGTCTCCATACATCTCCTGGTATATAACCATAGCCTCCCCTGTTTCAAAATGGACAGCTATTCCCTGAACCTTATACATTTTTCCTTTGGAGTGACGATATACTTCCCCTGCCATTGGGTTTGATTGTGGCATAGTTTAATCCTCTCTTAATTATTATTTAGAAATTAGTCTCGAACACCTTAGCAGCCATTTCTTTGTCGGCTCTGTCGAGAACGATTATTCCGTAGCTTGTATTATTTTGTAATTTCATTTCCTTGAACATTCTGTTAAGTGAATCAGCATTTCCCTTAGGATGAGGAATTAAGCCTTGTCCCGATAGTGACAGGAAGTTAATAAAGATTGCATCATCACTTGCCTGGCAATTCTCAATACCGTCCTTAAATGCGTCGAATTTACTCTGGATAGAATACTTATATCTGTCTTGAACCCAGAGCTTTTCGTTGGCATTCATCATTGATAAAGCGTAAGGCATATCAACTACTTCCTTCTCGCCCTGGTCTGTCCAGTTAAAATTAAGTCCATTTGCTTCTTCGCCCATATTAAGGACATCATCAAATCTTGTTGCAAGTACAATCTTGCCTCTGACTTCCCCAAGAGTAGGAATAGTATTCTTTGTATACCATTTATCAGGATTATCTTTGGTCTCATTTAATATAATTCTTTGGGCTGTGGCAACATCATCATTAGAATTCTCTAACTTAATAGCGAGGATAACAGTTTCTGTTGGATTGTCCTGAAGGAATTGGTATAAATCCTTATAGACTTCTTCATCACTAACATTTTTTGCCCAAGGCCAGAAGCTTTCTTTACATTTGAAACCGCCATGATTATAAATAAATCCGTCCTTATTTGAATTAAGCTCATATCTTGCATCGATATAGCGATAACCGTTATTAAGCTGCTCCTTTATGGAAGTATCCTGACAGCTTGTGCAGTATGGAAGAGTACAATACTGTGTTGCACTGTCGTGGGTTCCCGGAATTGATATAGAGCTAATCTTAGTCTTATCTGGGATTAATGACATCCAATCCTGATAATGCTTGTTCGGTGTGGAGTCATCAGCTGCATTAACGAATGCTGGCACCGCAAATGTTAAAGCAAGAGTAAAAATCATACATAAACTTAATAATACTTTAATACTTTTCTTCATAGCACATCCTCATTTTCGTACGTGGTTTATTAACTATAAGAGAATTTTAACATTTTTTTCCTTATAAAAAAAGTAGTTATTGATAATGCTTGACACTTTATAGATAGGAAGATAACATAATAGTTAAATGTTGATTAGTATTATGAAGGATTAAGAATAGACAGATATGTTAGAAAGAAAAGAGATATTATCGTTAGAATTCTATAAGAAGTCCCCATTTCATGGAAGCTATAAGGGAGTCAGGTACAGAATTGAGAAGGAAGAAGATGAAAATGAAAAGGTAAAGCTAAAATGCACTACCTGGCCTGAGCCTTACTCCTTTGAAGCTACGGATGAAGAGCAGATGGAGTACTACTATGCGTCCTTCGATGAAGAAGGACTAGAGGACATTGTAGACCATATCAACACCTTGTCCTACACAAAAAACTAACCTATACAAAAAGGTGCCAGCATATTACATGCTGGCAATAATTTTATGTTGCTGAAATATTTGAATGTTCCTGTTCAATTCCAAGAAGTCTGTCAACTGCATTTTGCATATTAGATGCCTGACGGTATCGCCTTATTACTTCTGTCTCGTGAGCAGAGAGGCTACTTGAATCAATATTGTTCTTGTAACCAAATGCCCGTGGAACGTTCACGATATTATATAGCGCGCACAATTTGATCAGGCATTCAGCATCAGGAAGAGACTGTCCGCTTTCCCAGCCATACACAGTCTTCTCAGCTACGGGCTTCCCTTCGTTGCTAAGGTATATGGCGACCTCGGACACTTTATAATTATTCCTTTTCCTATATTCCTTTAACACATTTGATATACTATTCTTGCTTAACATATCATACCTCTTGTTCATCATAATTAAGAGATTAGATTGTTGTCAATCAATTCTCGAATACCGAGAATTTCGGAGAAACTAATTCTTGATATTCAAGAATTTTATTATATTTTGCTAATGTGTTAGAATATCATGGTAAGGAGGAGCCATTATTATGATATGTAATAAATGTGGTGAACGCGTACCGGATGAATCAAGGTATTGCATGTACTGTGGAAGCAGAGTTAATAAGATACAGTACTACAATGATGATAATACTTCCCTTAAGTCATATTATAGGGATATAGATATAGGACCTTCTGATCCGAAGAGTAAGACAACAGCTGGACTTTTGGGTGTGTTCTTAGGAGCTTTTGGAATTCACAGATTCTACTTAGGATATACTGGAATTGGAATAGCACAGATTGTTGTATCGGTTCTTACCTGTATAATTGGAGGAGCAATCTGGGGATTTATTGAAGGATTATGCATTCTGTGCGATACGGCAATTACAACTGACAGCGAGGGCAACGACCTGGTTTAATAGTTAGAACAGGATTATATAATGGAAGAACAAGATGTTAAGAAGAAAAAGAAAATAGTGGCAATAGTTACTGCTGTATTGGTGGTAGCTTTTTTTGCTGCACTTACATATTTCGTAGGAAGACCACTACTTGAATTCGTATCTGAGCCTGAGAAATTCAGAGAGTGGGTGGATTCGTACGGCTTTCTTGGAGTGCTTGCCTTTATAGGAATTAATATGGTGCAGGTATTTCTTGCAATAATTCCTGGTGGACCCTTCGAGATAGCGGCAGGATACGCATTTGGTGTAGTTAAGGGAACCTTAATATGTGATTTCGCTATGACATCAGCATCAGTAATAATATTTGCCTTTGTTAAGAAATTCGGAATGAAATTTGTGGAGATATTTGCAGATAGAGAGAAGGTAGAAAACTTGTCCTTTCTTCAGAATAACTCTAAGTCTAAGGCATTTATGTTCTTCTTTTATTTAATACCGGGGTTGCCAAAAGATCTTATGTGCTATGCTGCCGGCCTTACTAAGCTGTCAATTCCGTATTTCGCATTTATCAACGCTGTAGGAAGATTCCCGGCCATCTTAATGTCGGCTATAGGGGGCAATGCAGTGGGAGAACAGAAATACACTATCTTCATTATAATAATGGCTGTTATAATCGTGGCATACATTGTTGGCTCTATTGCGTATAAGAAGATAACTGACGCTCATAAGAAGAATGAAAATATAGATTCCATTGACGAAAAGCAAGAGAACGATGGGTAATTTTTATACAAAATAATATAAATTGTAGATATTTATTGTTATGTTTTTATCAATATGTTACAATTTATTATATTGATATGGAGAAGTTTATATGTATTAAGGAGGGATTATGAAGGATTTAAAGCACTTATATTATTTTGAGAAGCTGCTTGATGATGCTCATAACGATTTGATTAGGGAAGCCCAGAACCAGGGTAGAAAGTGTTTGGCGACTGTTTGTGAGAATATTCCTGAACCACTTTGTAACTTGGATGGGGCTTTTTCTGTACGTTTACGTGCCCCTAGAACAGGAAGTCTTGATATGAGCACATATTATATGACTAGCTTTCTGTGCGAGTATACAAGAGCATTATTAGAGCGTGCTATGGAAGGTGGATTTAATTTTGCTGACGGAATAGTTACTCCTGATGGTTGCTCTATGCTTAATAGATGTATAGAGAATATGGAGCTTCTGAAGGTTATTGATAAGCCTGATTTCTTCTATGAATATATGGAGATTCCAATGAAGGCTGACGATAATGGATTAGCTTTATACAAGCTTCAATGTGAGAATCACATCCTTAAGCCTATGAAGGAGAAGTTTGGGGTAGATACTTCTGATGAGGCAATAAGGAAAGCAGTTGACCTTCATAATAAGGTATGTAAGATAATCAGAGAACTTGGTGACTTTAGGAAGGAAGAGTATCCAAGAATTACTGGTTACGAATATCATATTATTACAATGGTTACATACGTTGTTCCTAAGGATTTAATTCTTGATAAGTTATATGAGACTTTAGAAGAGGTTAAGAATAGAGAGCCTGACAAGACAAAGCACAGAGCAAGAGTTGTCTTCGTAGGTTCCGAGGTTGATGATGTTGATGTAATCAAGCTTGTAGAGGATTCTGGTGCTTATGTATGTGCTGACAGATTCTGCTACGGTTCCCTTCCTGGAAGAGACCCAATTATACTTAATGATAAAGAGGATGCTTTGACACAGGTATGTAGAGCTTACATGGATAGAGGTCAGTGCCCTCGTTATATGAATCAGAAGAAGATTGTTGAGCGTAAGGAATACGTTGCTGACATCGCTAAGGAATATAATGCTGATGGTATTATATATGAGCAAATGAAGTTCTGCGACCCATGGGCTTATGAGAGAATGGTTGGTACAGCAGTACTTCGAGACGATTATAATTATCCTGTGCTTATGGTTGACAGACCTTATGCATTGGGTATGTCAGGACAAATGCGTACAAGAGTTCAAGCTTTCGTGGAAAGTATTGAGATTAAGAAAATCCAGGGAGGTGCGAAATAATGGGTAAGAAGAGTAAAGAAAGAGATATAGGCGGCAAGAACCTGGGTAATTTCTATATTCCAGGTGGTAAAGTTAGAAAACGTCGTGAGTGGCGTGGCCTTAAGGATACAATGTATGATTACAAATGCTGGCTTAAGGTTTTGATGATTCTTGGTAAGTTCGTAGCTAAGCCTCGTAATGTCAAGGCAATGTTTCGCTATAGATGGATGGCTAACTACTTAGCAGTTCCTATGATGACTGACAGACATACACAGGGTCTTAGAGGTGAGCATCTCAGAATTGCCCGTACAGAGTTCGACCTTATTACAGATGACGTTGCCAAGCTTCTTGACAAGATATTCAAGGCTGATGCAAGAACAGGTAACAACAGAGAATATAATAAGAATGTTCTTGTTGTCGATGAGAATGAGATGACAGCACCGATGATGGGATTTAAGAATCTTGAAGTGCTCAGCAGAGAGACAGTATCAACTTATGTTCCGGTACTTTTGAATCAGCACTCTATGGAGTTCTATCTTGACTTGATTCAGGAATATGGTATGCCGGGTGATGTATGTCCTATGCCGGCGGCAGAGGCAGGTATATCTATTGCAGGTGATGCACCACAGATTGGAAGAGCTGCGGTTCAATGTAATACAACTTGCGACGGTTCGCTACTTGGTAACGGTGTTATCTCTAAGAGACTTGAATTGGAAGAAGGCGTTCCCTGCTTCCAGCTTGCAGCACCTCTTCGTCATAGAGAAGATGATGTACAAGAATATGCGGCTCAGGAGATTAGGAACTGTATTAAGTTCATAGAAGAGAATACAGATGATAAATGGGATTGGGATTATTACTTCGAGTGTGCGAAGCGTGTTAATCTGGCTACGCGCTGCAGACAAGAGTGGCTGGATATGAACAAGACCGATTATCCTCAGGTATTCGGCTCTAACCTGGCGCTTTATACCGAGACTAACTATATGGCGATATGCGGTCGTGTACAGGCATTTGCCGATGCTGACAAGAAGATAACAGCATTAGCTGAGAAAGCATATAGAGAGAAGAAGATGGCCGCTAAGGAATATCGTCATAGAGCGATTATCTGGGGTGTTCAATCACATTATTATTTCGATTTCTTAATCTGGTTACAGAACTGTTGGGGAATTATTCCTCTTACAGATATGTTATCTATGGTTAGTACAAGAGTCCTTGCTGAAGAGGATACACCTGAGAACAGAGAGCAGGCTATCTACGATATGGCTTGGCTTCAGGAGAACATGATTATGCGTAACAGAACCCATGGTGGTTACAAGGTATTGCTTGACGAATTGTGGGAGTTCTGTGAGGAATTCAACGCTGACATGGTTATACTATGGGAGCACATTACATGTAAGGCTTTAGATGGTATGCATGGTCAGTTCGAGGAGAAGGCAAGAGAGAAGGGAATTCATCTCATGTGGGTTCAGCATCAATTGTTCGACCCTCGTGTAGTATCAAGACAGGGTGTTCGTGATGATGTTAACAGATATATGAGAACTGTTATGCGTGAAGAGCCAGTTGACCCTACACTTGAGATTTTAGAGGACGAGAATTCGTACTAATTCTAACATATTATAATTAAGGAGATATTGATATGAAGTATTATGGTGGTTGTGATTCAGGAAGTACATATACGAAATGTGTAATTATTGATGAAAATGGCAAGATGGTAGCTGATGTTACACTTAAGAGTAGAATCAACTCAGTACAAAGCTGCCAGGAGTCATTAGATAAAGCTATCGAGAAGGTGCCTGAGCTTAAGAATGCTAAGGACTTAGCATATCTTGTAGGAACAGGTTATGGACGTAACAAGGTTCCATTTGCCGACGAGAATATATCAGAGATAAGTTGTCACGCTATGGGAGTTCATGTAGCTGACCCTACTGTAAAAGCAATTATTGATATTGGTGGTCAGGACGTTAAGGGTATTGCTGTTGATACAGACGGTACAGTTAAGAATTTCGCTATGAATGACAAATGTTCAGCCGGTACAGGAAGATTCTTCGAGGCTATGGCAAGAGCATTTGAGATGTCACTTAGTGATTTCTCTAAGCTATCCCTTAAGGCTAAGAATGTTATTCCAATTACAGCTCAGTGTACAGTGTTTGCTGAATCTGAAGTTATATCTCTTGTTGGTGAAGGAAAGCCAATGGATGAGATTGCAGCTGGAATTGAGTTATCAGTAGCTAAGAGATGTTTCGTAATGGCTAAGAAGGCAGGCGCTGTTGATAAGATTACATTAACAGGTGGTTGTGCTAAGAACGATGGTCTTAAGGAAGCAATTGAGAAGGTGCTTAAGCTTAAGGTTATTGATTTACCAATTGACCCTCAGCTTATGGGAGCACTTGGAGCAGCAGAGTTTGCACGTCAAAAAGGAATGGCAAAGTAATATGAGTAAGAAAAAACAAAGAATCAAGGATTTAATTGAATATAAAGAGAAGCTTGAAAGTGTAAAGAATGGAATTGACGTAACGAAAGGAGAGAAGACTATGAGTGGATGGGTAATAGCACTTATTGTTATAGCAGCAGTAATTGTTGGATTGTTCCTACTTACTTTCCTTGTATATATGTTCAATCTTGACATGAAGCTGATGGCAGCTATGGAGCCAATATTCTTAAAGCATTATGACAAGGTTGAGAGAGATGAACACTTATAAGAAATTACTTGGATTAGTCTTGGTATTAGGTCTTGCTGTAGTTGCAGGAGGATGTACCACCAAGGCACAACGACAGGACATAATAATTAACAATGCTTCAAAATATATGAGCGAAGGCAACTATGCACAGGCTATAGAACTTCTTAATGAAGGTCTGGCTTTAGCTGAAGGCAGAGTAGGAGATAAGGAGATAGACATTTCCTATTATAAAGCGGCTGCACAGTATAATAGTGGTGATTACGAAGGCGCTATTAAGACATATACTGCACTTGCGAATTATGATGAAGACGACCCTAATCCTCTGTTCCTTCGTGGAAGCGTATATCTTAAGAGTGGTGAGAAGGCGACGGCCTTGAATGACTACAAGGCAGCTATTAAGCTAGACGAAAAAGATTATGATTTGTATATTGCCATATACGAGAATCTTGCGGCTAATAATTTCATTAAGGAAGGAGAAGAATTCCTTAATATCGCCTTAGAGAAGAGTGGAGAATCAGCTGATGATTGTCTTGCAAGAGGGCGAATCTATTCTCTTATGAAGCAATATGACGCGGCAGAGACTGCTTTCAAGAAGGCAGACGACAAGGGCGCAGAGGATGCTAATATATATCTTGCTAATTTGTATTTGCAGCAGGGGGATGAGTTAAAATGTGATAAGCTCCTTGAAGAATACAAGTCAAAGGATACTATTAGTGCGCTAGCCTGTAATGCAATTGCATCAATGGAACTTAAGAGGAATCATCCAGATGTAGCTCTTGAGTATGTTGAGCAGGGCTTAGGCAAGCTTGTTGTGAATAATAAGAAGGATCTGCTTAGGAACAAGGTTGCAGCTCTTGAAGCCTTAGGAAGATTTGAAGATGCATTTAATTCATGTATTGAGTTTTTAGAGCTCTATCCACAAGATGTAGATATGGATAGGGAGAAAACCTTCATTTCCACTAGGCTATAATAGTTGGTTAAATTGCCGAAATTATTCCCACAAAATATAGTAAAAAATACACACTAAGTCCCATAATCCACGATGTTATGGGACTTTTTTGATGGGAAAATTCTACAATATATACACTATGCAAAAAAAATAAACCCCTATATATTGTGTTTTGGGTGTTGACGGAGAACAATTTGAGTGATACAATATCTTTACGTCGGCGATACAGGCAAAGTATCGCCATTTAGTAACAAAAATATTATTTTTTAGGAGTTGAAAATGTTTGAAGTAGTTAAGAGAGATGGAGAAGTAACAGAGTTCAACCTTGGCAAGATCAATGACGCAATCGCCAAGGCATTTGATGCAACTAACAAGTCTTACAATGATGACATTATCGGTCTTTTATCACTTCGTGTATCTTCTGATTTTCAAGAGAAGATTCAGGATAACAAGGTAAATGTTGAAGACATTCAGGATAGTGTTGAGAAGACTTTAGAGTCAACAGGATATACAGATGTAGCTAAGGCTTATATCTTATATCGTAGACAGCGCGAGAAGATGCGCAATATGAAGAATACTATATTAGATTACAAGGATGTAGTTAACAGCTACGTTAAGGTTGAGGACTGGAGAGTTAAGGAGAACTCAACTGTAACATATTCAGTTGGTGGTCTTATCCTTTCTAATTCTGGTGCTGTAACTGCTAATTATTGGTTATCTGAGATCTATGATGATGAGATTGCAGATGCACATAGAAATGCAGATATCCATATTCATGATCTTTCAATGTTAACAGGATACTGCGCTGGTTGGTCACTTAAGCAATTAATTACAGAAGGTCTTGGAGGAATCTCAGGTAAGATTACTTCAGCACCTGCATCACACCTTTCTGTTCTATGTAACCAGATGGTTAACTTCCTTGGTATTATGCAGAATGAGTGGGCAGGAGCACAGGCATTTTCATCTTTTGATACATATCTTGCACCATTTGTTAAAATAGATAATTTAGAGTATGACGACGTTAAGAAATGTATAGAATCATTTGTATATGGCGTCAATACACCATCTCGTTGGGGTACACAAGCTCCATTTACTAATATAACTCTTGACTGGACTGTTCCTGGCGACCTTGCAGAGTTACCTGCAATCGTAGGAGGAGAAGAGCAAGACTTCAAATACAAAGATTGTAAGAAAGAAATGGATATGATTAACAAGGCATTCCTCGAGGTTATGATTGAGGGTGATGCTAATGGAAGAGGCTTCCAGTATCCAATTCCAACATATTCAATCACAAGAGACTTCGATTGGTCAGATACAGAGAATAACAAGTTGTTATTCGAGATGACAGCTAAGTATGGTACACCATATTTCTCTAATTATATCAATTCTGATATGGAGCCAAGCGATGTTAGATCTATGTGCTGTAGATTACGTCTTGACTTAAGAGAGCTTCGTAAGAAGTCAGGTGGATTCTTCGGTTCAGGAGAGAGCACCGGTTCTGTTGGTGTTGTTACAATTAATATGCCTCGTATTGCATATCTTGCTAAGAATGAGGAAGATTTTTACAACAGACTTGACAGATTAATGGATATCTCAGCTAGATCTCTTAAGATTAAGAGAGGAGTTATTTCAAGACTTCTTGAAGAAGGATTATATCCATATACTAAGAGATACCTTGGAACATTTAACAACCACTTCTCAACAATCGGTTTGATTGGTATGAACGAGGTTGGTCTTAATGCTAAGTGGCTTAAGAAGGATCTTACTAATAAGGAGACTCAGGAGTTTACTCAGGATGTTCTTAATCATATGAGAGAGCGTCTCTCTGATTACCAGGAGCAGTATGGTGACCTTTACAACTTAGAGGCTACTCCTGCTGAGTCAACAACATATAGATTAGCTAAGCATGATAGAGCTAAGTATCCTGATATTATTACTGCTGGATTTGAAGGAGATACTCCTTTCTATACTAATAGTTCACATCTTCCAGTTGAGTACACATCAGATATATTCGATGCACTTGATATTCAGGATGGACTGCAGACATTATATACATCAGGAACTGTATTCCATGCATTCCTTGGTGAGAAGATGGCTAATTGGAAGTCAGCAGCTAACTTAATTAAGACAATAGCTGAGAATTATAGATTACCTTATTACACATTATCTCCTACATATTCTATATGTAAGGAGCATGGATATCTTGCAGGAGAGACTACAACATGTCCTCACTGCGGAGCTCCAACTGAGGTTTACTCAAGAATTACTGGATACTACAGACCAGTTCAGAACTGGAATGAGGGTAAGAGTCAGGAATATAAGAATCGTAAGATGTATGACATCGAGCATTCAATCTTGAAGAAGCCTTCTAAGATTAAGACAGAGGTTACTCAGAAGCTTAATGTAGATGGTACATCAGGTGCAACAGTTAAGTACTTATTTACAACTAAGACATGTCCTAATTGTGCATTAGCAAAAGAGATGTTAAGCGATGAGGATTATGTACTTGTAGATGCTGAGGAAGAGACAGATATGACAGAGAAGTTCGGTATCATGCAAGCACCTACATTAGTAGTTGTCAATGGTGACAGATCTAAGAAATATGTTAACGCTTCCAACATTCAGAAGTTTGTTGATTCAAAATAACACATAACCTGAATATAGTTTCGTGGCGAGTAAAGGGGCTGGGCGAGGACTAATAAAGTATTAGTTCACACCTAGCCCTTGATTTGTCGAAATCCCGTAAATGCGTGGTTTGCCACTTGTTGATTCTCGATTATACATTATAGAGTTATCCACCACAGATAGGGCATTATTGTTGATATGTGACTCTTCTTGTGAATAACTTATAAGAAAGGAATTCTATGTCTTTTACACATTTACACGTCCATACAGAGTACTCTCTGCTGGATGGTTCTAACAAGATAACTGAATATGTTCGTCAGGTAAAAGCACTTGGGATGGATTCTGCAGCCATAACAGACCATGGTGTAATGTATGGTGTTATTGATTTCTATAAGGCGGCAAAGGCGGAAGGGATTAAGCCTATCTTAGGTTGCGAGGTATACGTGGCTCCAGGTTCCAGATTCGATAAGTCGGTAGATGATAATGAGAGCAAATATTTTCATCTTATTTTGCTAGCAGAGAACAATGAGGGTTACAGCAATCTGATGAAAATCGTATCAGCTGGATTTGTTGATGGTTTTTATTACAAGCCAAGAGTTGATAGAGAGATTCTTACGAAATATCATGAGGGCATTATATGTCTTAGTGCCTGCCTTGCTGGAGAGGTGGCAAGACTGCTTCAAATGGGTCAGTATGAGGAAGCTAAAAAGGCTGCTTTATGGCATAGGGATTGCTTCGGAGAGGGCAATTATTTTCTTGAACTACAAGACCATGGAATCATGACTCAACAAGACGTAAACCAAGGATTGCTGCGGATTTCCCAGGAGACAGGAATAGAGCTTGTTGCCACTAATGATGTGCATTATACATTTGCAGAGGACGAGGTTCCTCACGATATCTTGCTATGTATTCAGACTGGCAAGAAGGTTGCTGATGAAGACAGAATGAGATATGAGGGTGGACAGTATTATGTCAAGAGTGAAGAGGAGATGCGTTCTCTTTTCCCATATGCTCCACAGGCTATTGACAATACAGTTAAGATTGCCAAGCGGTGTAATGTAGATATAGAATTTGGCGTAACGAAGCTGCCACATTTTGAAGTGCCTGAGGGATACGATTCATGGACATATCTTAACAAATTATGTAAAGAGGGATTAGAGCGAAGATACCCTGACAGACATGAAGAGCTTCTTCCTAATCTCGAATATGAATTAGATGTAATTCGCAAGATGGGATATGTAGATTATTTCCTGATTGTATGGGATTTTATTAACTTTGCCAGAGAGCATGATATACCAGTTGGGCCTGGAAGAGGTTCGGCGGCTGGCTCCCTTGTATCATATACAACAGGAATTACTGATATAGATCCTATTAAGTATAGCCTGCTGTTCGAGCGCTTCCTCAACCCTGAGCGTGTGTCCATGCCTGATATTGATATCGACTTTTCCGACGAGAGAAGAGGCGAGGTTATTGACTATGTTGTAGACAAATACGGCAAGGACTGTGTAACCCAGATTGTAACATTTGGAACACTTGCTGCAAGAAATGTTATTCGTGATGTAGGTCGTGTCCTAGACCTTCCTTACGCTTATGTAGATAAGATTGCCAAGAGTATTCCAAGAGAGCTTAAGATTACAATTAAAGGAGCCTTAGAGAAGAATCCAGAATTGCTACAGATGTATAATGAGGATGAGACTGTAAAGCATCTTCTTGATATGGCTATGAGGCTGGAGGGACTTCCAAGGAATACATCTATGCATGCGGCTGGAGTAGTTATTTCTCAGAAGCCGATGGAAGAATATGTGCCACTTGCAAGAGCGCAAGATGGAACAATTACGACTCAATTTGTAATGACAACCATTGAAGAATTAGGTCTTCTTAAGATGGACTTCTTAGGTCTTCGTACTTTGTCAGTTATTGATAATGCAATTAAGATGATAGAAAGTACCTACCCGGATGTATCCATTGATTTTGACGAGCTAGGATATGACGACAAGAAGGTATTTGACCTTATTGGTTCAGGTGAGACTGATGGTATATTCCAGCTAGAAAGTACTGGAATGAAGAACTTCATGAAGGACCTTAAGCCAGAGAGATTAGAGGATGTTATTGCAGGTATATCCTTATATCGTCCTGGTCCAATGGATTTTATTCCAGAGTATCTTGCTGGTAAAGGTGATAAGTCTAAGGTTACATATCTGTGTCCACAGCTTAAGCCTATATTAGAGCCAACCTATGGATGTATTGTATATCAGGAGCAGGTAATGCAGATTGTTCGTGACCTTGCTGGATACTCCATGGGACGAAGCGACCTTGTACGAAGAGCCATGTCCAAAAAAAAGGACGCCGTTATGCAAAAGGAACGTGCCAATTTCGTCTATGGTAATGAGGAAGAAGGAGTTAGAGGTTGTATTAATAATGGCATTAGCGAGGATGTTGCCAACGAGATATATGATAAAATGATTGATTTTGCCAAATACGCATTTAACAAATCCCATGCGGCAGCTTACGCTGTAGTAGCTTATCAGACAGCATACCTTAAGTGTTATTATCCATTAGAATTTATGGCCAGCCTAATGAGTTCGGTGATTGACAATACTACTAAGGTGTCAGAATACATTTTCCATTGTAAGAATATGGGGATTAATGTATTGCCACCGAATGTTAATTCTGGAGAAGGCCGATTTAGTGTAGACGGTGACGGCATTAGATATGGTATGTACGCAATCAAGAGTGTAGGTCGCAACGTAATTGATAGGATTGTTGAAGAGAGAAATGTTAATGGATTATATACGGGAATTGCTGATTTCATAACTCGTGTCAATGGTTCGGATATTAACAAGAGAGCCATTGAGAATCTTATTAAGGCAGGAGCGCTAGATGGGCTGGATGCTAACAGACGACAGATGCTTTCTGTATATGTTAGGATTCTCGATAGCATCAATTCTGAGAAGAAGAAGTCAATCGAAGGACAGATGTCATTTCTTGATATTGTGTCTGATGAGAGCAAGAAGCAGTTCGAGATATCAATTCCTAATCTGCCAGAGTACGACAAGGAGACCATTCTTGAATTCGAGAAGGAGGCTCTTAATATTTACATAAGTGGCCATCCTCTTGAGGGCTATCAGGATATTATGAAGGCAAATGTTACTAATCCAATTAGTGATTTGATGATTGATAGCACTACTGGAGAGTGTAAGGCCAAGGACAATTCCCATATTGTAATTGGTGGAATGATAACAAATGTTAATATAAAATACACTTCAACTAATAAGACGATGGCTTTTATAACTGTTGAGGACTTAGTAGGTCAGGGAGAGGTAATAGTATTTCCAGATCAATATGAGAGGAACAGGAATGCAATCAAAGAAGATGCCAAGGTTCTTGTGTCCGGTCGAGTTAATGCAGCTGATGATAAGGATGCCAAGCTTATATGTGAGGGTATTGTTCCTTTCGAGGAAGTAGGAAGTGTTGCATGGGTTATCTTCGACAACAAAGAATTATTTGCTGAAAATGAGAATAAGTTATACAATATCCTTGGTGAAAGTCAGGGAACTGACAGAGTATGCATTTTTATTAAGGATGGACATTTGGTTAAGGAGCTTGGGCCGAATAAGTGCATTTCAATAGAGGATGGAATTGTTGATAAGCTACGAGCTACCTTTGGAAATGACAAGGTCAGGGTGCAGCCTGCCAAGTATAAGTTCAACAGTAATCGCAGAAATTATTAAAGGAAACTCTTTTCATATCATTTATGTATATAGTATAATATTGAGTGGACAGAACTGACTTTGAATAATTTTGAATGATATTTTGTCGAGAATAGAGATAATATGGAGGCAAGATTATGTCTAAAGAAGTAAACACAATTGGAGTATTAACTAGTGGTGGTGACGCGCCAGGAATGAACGCAGCAATTAGAGCAGTTGTTAGACAGAGCATCTATTTAGGCAAGAAGGTTATGGGTATCAGAAGAGGATACGCAGGTCTTCTTGCAGAAGAAATATTCGAGATGAATAGTCATGATGTGTCTGAGACTATCGGCAGGGGTGGAACTATTCTCCAGACTGCAAGATGTAAGGAGTTCAAGAAGCCTGAGGTTGTTCAGAAGGCTGCTGATATCTGCGCAAAGCATGGAATAGAGGGTCTTGTTGTAATCGGAGGAGATGGTTCCTTCAGAGGTGCAACAGAACTTGCTAAGCATGGTGTTAATACCATTGGTGTTCCTGGAACAATTGATTTAGACATTGCCTGTACAGAATATACAATAGGCTTTGATACAGCTGTTAATACGGCTATGCAAGCTATTGACAAGATTAGAGATACATCTACTTCCCATGAGAGATGTTCCATTATAGAGGTTATGGGAAGAGGTGCTGGATATATTGCCCTATGGTGTGGTATTGCCAATGGTGCAGAGGACGTATTGCTTCCAGAGTATTATGATTATGATGAGCAGAAGATTGTTGACCACATTATAGAAGGTCGTAAGAAGGGCAAGCAGCATCACATTATAATAAATGCTGAAGGAATAGGCCATTCTACTTCCCTTGCTAAGAGAATTGAGGCAGCTACAGGTATTGAGACAAGAGCAACAATTCTTGGATATATGCAGCGTGGTGGCTCTCCAACAGCAAAAGATAGAGTATATGCTTCTATTATGGGAGCCAAGGCAGTTGATTTGTTGTGCGAAGGCAAGACTAATCGTGTTGTAGGATATAAGCATGGTGATTTCATAGATTTCGATATTATTGAAGCGCTTGATATGGAGAAGGTGATTGAGGACTTCTTCTTAGATACATGTGTGTCTGTTAATGCCAGATAGTGTGGTTTAGTCATGAGTGAAGAAATAATTACAAGTTCTTCTAATCCGAAGATAAAGTATGTAAGTTCTCTTTTGAAGAAAGCAAGTAAGAGGAATAAAGAGAATGCGTATATAGTTGAAGGATTAAGAATAGCTCTTGATGCTCCTATAGAAGATATAAAATGTGTGCTTGTTAGCGACGAGCTATTGAGAGAAGATAAGAAGGCTTCGGAGTTTGTGGATGGGTGTACGAATAATGGGACAGATGTTCTTCGCGTATCATCTAAGCTTATGAAGTCAATATCGGATACTGTGACACCTCAGGGGATTATGGCTATAATAAGCCGAAAGCGATATGAGTTGAAGCTTGATGGTAGCAGATTCCTCTTGCTAGAGGATGTGAGAGACCCTGGCAACGTGGGTACATTATTTAGGACAGCTGAGGCTGCAGGTATTGATGAGATAATATTAAGCAGAGACTGCGTTGATATATATAATCCTAAGACAATTCGTTCTACTATGGGAACTATCTATCGTATGCCACATATTCTGTGTAGCAACCACGAAGAATGGAATGAGGTTATTAGTAAGCTTAAGTCATCTAATGTGACCTTATATGGTGGTGCCCTTAAGGATGCTGTTAGATATGACGAAGTGAATTTTTCTGGTAAATGTGGTATAGTAATTGGCAATGAAGGCGATGGAATAAGTCCTGATACCTTATCAATGGTTGAGAAAATATACATTCCAATGGAAGGCCAGATAGAATCCCTCAACGCAGCTGTCGCCGGAAGCATCCTCATGTATGCTATGAAGTAAGGCGATTTTCTGTATGAGCGCAGTTAAGATACCTAAGAAAAAGCCTGTAAGGCGATTTTCTTTATGAATGTAGGCTAGATACCTAAGAAAAAGCCTGCAAGGCGATTTTCTGTATGAGCCGACAGGCTTTTTCTTAGGTATCAAGTATAGAGGTAGTCATGAAGATATGGTTTAAAGTATTAGATGAGAATCATATATTGGAATCACATACTATAGAGGATGATTCCGACGACACAAGAACTCATAAGATTTTTAATTCTTTGGATGAAGCGTGTCACAAGATTAATGTGGGAAGACCAATTTGGCTTGATGCCAATATAAGAGATTTTAAGAAGTTTTCGAAAACCAGATTCAGCGCTGATAATTTCGTAGAATCTATAGAATTTGAATATCTTGAGATAGAAGTATTAGAGGAAGACTAGAGCAGTATACACTTGTCTGAAAATTATTCCATACGCTTATGAAGAAAATCGTGTATTGGAATATTTCCAGACAAGTGATATAGTTCTTACTAGAAATTATTAACAGGAGAATAGTAATGGCAGGAATAGAATTTAGAGAGGGCTCAGATGGATGGGCCTCTGCAATGTTGTGCTATAATTCAGCATTAAAGGAAGTATCTACTAAGGTAGAGATTCTTAGTGAAGAATTCAAGCATATTCATAAATACAATCCAATTGAATATGTTAAGACTAGAATTAAATCGGCAGACAGTATCAACAAGAAGCTTATTAGATACGGTTATGAGCCTACTACACAGAATATGATTATGTATTGTAATGATGTAGCAGGTGTTAGAATTGTATGTTCATTTACATCAGATATATATAGATTATCTCAGATGATAGGTAAGCAGGATGATATAACTGTTATATCAGTTAAGGATTACATCAAGAATCCTAAGGAAAGCGGATATAAGAGTTATCATATGATTGTTGAGATTCCAATTTATCTCTCAAGCGGTCCTGTTAAGACTAAGGTTGAGATTCAGATTAGAACAATCGCTATGGATTTCTGGGCTTCATTAGAGCATAAGATTTTCTACAAGTTCGAGGGAAGTGCGCCTACACATATTAGTGAGGATCTGCGTGAATGTTCTGAAATCGTGTCAATGCTTGATGCTAAGATGCTAGAACTTAACGATACTATTAGTGCTGCTGTAGAAGAGCAGGAACGCGCAAAAAGAGAAGAGAGGGAAGCTCAGATTGCTGAGAAACTTCACCTCGCTTCAATAGAGAAATCTAATCAGAAGAAAGCTATGGAGAATGCTGTTTCTAATAAGAAACGTGCTTAGGCTTCAACGCCTCCATTTTTCCATGCTTCGAATTTCTTTTCGACTGCTTCATAGGTTTTCTTGCTTATCTCAGGTAATTCCTTGCCCCATGCCTTCGTGGCTTCGTCGAAGCCTTGTTTGAATGCATCTAGCAAGGTTTCTGCCTTGGAGGTATCTCCCCCTGATAGAGCGATTGCGAAATCCACTATTCTGTCAGATGTCTTCTCGACACCCCAATATCCATCTTCAGATATTGCTTCCTGTGCTTTTGCCTTAGTTTCGGCGTCCACAGTAAAATCACCACTTGCTAGGAATTTCCACATATCATCTGCCTGAGCAATAGTCTTGCCCTGGCCAGAGATAGTCTTTCTAACAATTTCGAATAGCTGGCTCTTCATAGCCTCTTGGTCTGCCTTAAGTTGATTAATAAGAGCAGTTCTGTCAGTTCCCTTATTTGTTACATTTCCTACATTGTCATCAGACGATTTCTCGAATACAGCTGCCTCGCTGCTAAAGCCTGTCTTCTTAGTAGTATCGTCCTTCTCGTTGGAGTTAACTGATTTAGGATTGCTGTAATAGTTATTATTACTAACTGTATTAATTGCATTTAAGTCCATAATAATCCTCCTTGATGCTTTTAATGGGATTCCGTTCCTGAGAGAAAGCATAGTATACCTACTATCTCTTATAATAAGAATCGACCTACTGTTACAAATAGTTTACCACAAAACAAAAAGAAAGTCCGTTTTTGTCTATATCTAATTGAAACTTTACCCTATTTTTGTTATATTTTTTGTATACACATGCACAGTGGGGTGTTATTTATGGAATATAGTGGTTATAGTAAGATTAATCTTGGATTAGACGTTATTAGAAAGCGTGAGGATGGGTATCATGATCTAAGGATGATTATGCAGACTCTGCAATTAAGGGATCTTATTGATATTGACATTTACCCATCAGATAAGATGGAGATTGAGATGACATGCTCAGTAGATACCCTGCCTATTGATGAGAGCAATCTGTGTATCAAGGCTGCCAAGCTACTTATGGAGGAATTCCATGTTAATAAGAAGGTGGTAATTCATCTTGTGAAGAACATCCCTATTGCCGCTGGAATGGCAGGAGGCAGTGCTGATGCAGCAGCTGTTCTTGAAGGTCTTAATGACATGCTAGACCTTGGGTTGTCGAAGGAAGAGCTTATGAAGCGCGGCGTCAAGCTAGGGGCCGATATTCCATATTGTATTATGAAGGGCACCGCTTTAGCTGAGGGCATCGGGGACAAGTTAACTAGGCTTCATCCTATGGTTAATTACCCAATCGTAATTGCTAAGCCACCTGAAGGGGTTTCCACAGCCTTCGTATATGGCAATCTCAAGATTGACAAGCTTGAGCATCCCGACATTGATGCTATGATTACAGCCATTGATAAGGAAGATGTGGAAGGGATTGTTGCTACTATGGGAAATGTACTAGAAAGCGTTACCGTACCAGCACTTCCTGTAATTGATGAGATTAAGCAGATAATGATGAAATATAAAGCCTTAGGAAGTATGATGTCTGGTTCGGGACCAACTGTATTTGGCATTTTCCCTAATGAGCATCAGGCATCTAAGGCATCTAGCGCCCTTAGAAGAAGTGACTTGTGTGAGAAGGTGGTAATCACCTATGTATATAATGTTAGTGAGGACAGATGATGAAGGATATTAAGCTTGAGCAGGATGATTTTCAACCCCTAAGGAATGTTGTATTTAACACTCTTCGCGACGCAATACTTAGAGGTGATTTGCAGCCAGGAGAGAGGCTTATGGAAATACATTTGGCCAAGAAGCTGGGAGTGTCAAGAACTCCGGTGCGTGAAGCCATAAGCATGTTAGAGCAGGAAGGGCTTGCAGTCACATATCCAAGAAGAGGCGCTCAGGTTGCCAAGATGACAGTCAAGGACTTAGACGATGTTCTAGAGATTAGAGAGGTTCTTGATACGCTAGCTGCGTCATTAGCTTGTCGCAATATGAATAGTGACGA
Source organism: uncultured Lachnospiraceae bacterium (assembly GCA_900316395.1). Lineage (GTDB taxonomy): Bacteria > Bacillota > Clostridia > Lachnospirales > Lachnospiraceae > RUG191. The sequence goes on from ONCT01000020.1 coordinate 31,632, forward strand.
CATTAACAACTTAGCTGTGGCTTGTGCAGACTTCGAGAAGGCAACGAGAGGTAACGATATACGAGAAGTTGTTAGGACAGATGAAGCATTTCACAATGTAATATATGAAGCGTCAGGCAACCCTAGACTTCGCGCCATACTGTTGAATCTTAAGGGACAGATGTACAGGTTCAGATTCGAGTATGTCAAGGACAAGTCCAATTACCCATTTCTCATTAAGGAGCACAAGGATATCCTAGAAGCATTGAAGACTAGAAATGAAGAAGAAGTAATTAAGCACACCAAGAAGCATCTTGTTAATCAGATGGAAAGTGTAAGACAGGTGATTCTTAGTCAGGAGTAAAATATGTTACCGGAAAATATTACTATTGAGATGTTTTCCAGAGAGTACATAGATGACGAGTGTATTGAGACACGAGGTACATTTGAGGGAAAATGTCACTTTAAAAACAAAAAGGTATATATCAAATACAAAGAAGCCCTTGAGGGTGTTGATAAGCCAGTTGACACCCTGATATCTTTTGATGAGAATTATATTCAGATATCTCGTTCTGGTGAGGTTTCAAGTTGCATGAAGTTTGTCTGCAGGGAGGATACTGTCTGTAGATATCTGACAAGTGCCGGGGTCATTGACCTTGTGATTCATACTAAGAAATACGCTGTGATTCTCGGTGAGATGACAATGGATATACATTTGGATTATTCCTTGGAAATGAACGGAGTAGAGGGCGGATTTCACAAGGTCTTAATTAAGCTGAGATAGTAAGGTTTTTGATTGATTAAAATGTGTAATAATGATATACTCTTAAAGGTTGTAATAAGGTATTAACGAGGAGGAAGGCTAAATGCCAGTATTAACTATTGTATTAATAATTGTTGCAGTTGTCCTTGCAGGAGGACTAATTGCATTTTATTTTCTAGGTAAAAGAGCAGATAAGAAGCGTGAGGAGCAGCAGGCTCAGTTAGATGCAATATCACAGACAGTGTCAATGCTCGTAATAGACAAGAAGAGAATGCATCTTAAGGATGCGGGACTTCCTGAAGCTGTTATGAATGCAGACATTCCTTGGTATGCCAAGGCATCTAAGCTTCCAGTTGCTAAGGTTAAGCTTAATGGACCTGGTGGTTCACAGATTATGACAATGATTGTAGAAGCAGAGATATTCGATGATCTTCCTGTTAAGAAGGAGATTAAGGCTACAGTAAGTGGTCTCTATATTACAGGCTTCAAGGGCAATCATGGTAAGCTTCAGACTCAGCCGAAGAAGCAAAAAGGTCTTCGTGCATGGGCTATGCGTAAGCAGAAGGAACTTAAGGGTCAATAGGCTATTAAGCAATATAGGAGAGATAATATGAGAGCTAAGAAGGTTATATGTATAGGACTTGTGGTTGCATTAGCGCTAGGACTTAGTGCTTGTTCTTGTAGCAAGGATACTACAACTACTAATAGTACAAGTAAGGGAAGCGAAGCAAGTAGCGACTACAATCCACTTGACTATGTGACACTTGGTCAATATAAGGGGCTTACAGTAGATATTAACAAGGCTGATTACGAGGTTACAGAAGACAAGATTGTCAAGAAGGAAATGGAGCTTTGTAACGGTGATGCGGAATTCGAGCCAGACAGTTCTAAGACAATTGTTAAGAAGGATTCCATTGTAAATGTTGATTATGTAGGAAAGCTTGATGGTGTACCTTTTGAAGGCGGTACTGCTAAGAATGTATGGATTGATGTAGGAAATAACTGCGATGCGTCAAGCGGTACAAAATACATTGATGGATTTACAAATGGTGTATTAGGTGGAAGAGTTGGAGATTCAGCTGACTATGATATAACATTTCCACAAAACTATGGTAGCGCTAATCTTGCAGGAAAGCATGTAGTATTCACATTTACCATTAATTCAATAGCTAAGGATGTAAAGCAGACATTTACTGATGATTATGTAAAGTCTCATAGTACATACCAGAGTGCTCAGGAGCTATATGATGCTGCCAAGAAGCAGCTTGAGGATGAATTAGCTCAGCAAAAGAGCAAGGATATATCTGACAATGTTAAGAAGCAGGTGCTTGCTAATTGTAAAGTTAAGTCTCTTCCAAGTGGACTGGTTGATGACAAGGTTGAAGAGTACCTGAACACATATAAGGAGTCCTATAAGAAGGCAGGACAGGACTTCGAGAAGAGCGTTCAGAATGACTATAAATTGTCAATGAGCGAATTTGAGCAGCAGCTTCGTCAAGAAGTTGAAGAGATGCTTAAGGAGAATATCGTATTCGAGGCAATAGCTAAGCAGGAGAATATTACTGTTGACCAGGCAGGCTTCGATAACTATTGCAAGAATCTTGCTAGTAGTAAGAAGCTGACATCTGTTGATGAGCTGTACAAGATGTATGGTAAGAACGGCGACAAGGCTGACGGCGAGAAATATCTTAAGAACATATATCTATGTAACAAGGCATTAGAATTCTGTGTCAATAGTGCTACTGTAAATGAAGTATAAAATGTATTAAAAATGGTTTGAAATATTTTTAAAAATATTTGAATAATGGGGAAAAAGTGAGGTGCCACTCCGGTTTGGGGTGGCGCTTTTTTGTTGAATTTGCGTGGGTTTTGGCGAACGCGGGGTAGCTTTCGTCCTTTCATTCGCTATGGTGTGCACTCTGCTCGCCGGTGTCAATGTGGTTGCTTTCGCTGCTGATGGTGATGCTTCTACTGTTGATGTCCATATGATGTAGATAAAGGCGGTAATGGTGAGCACATCTACACTATCGATGAACAGGAAATTGATTTTTACAAGGGTGAAGCTGCTTGGAACGATGAAGGCACTGCTTGGACCGCTCCTGTTATCTCTAATTCCCCTGTTTACCGTGTTTGTAACTACAACACTGGTGAGCACCTTTGGATCACAGACAAGGGTTACGTTGATTACCTTGTTGGTTTAGGTTGGACTCAAGAGCAGGGCATCGCTTTCTACTCTGATGACAACAAGGGTACTCCTGTTTATCGTCTTTGGGATGGTACTGACAGAGTTGGTTCTCATCATTTCTCTACAAATGCAGAAGAAATCTCTTGGTTAGAATCTATTGGTTGGAAAAATGAAGGCCCTCAGTTCTATGGAGTAAAGGAAGAATCTGCAGAAGTTATGCTTGTTGATACTTTAGGTCTACAGTCTGATGGAACAGCATTAAAGACTGATCCACTAGCTGTTGTGTATGGTTCTGATTTTGGAACACCTTCAGCTATCACATGGTATAAGAATGGTGCTGTAAATGGTGTTTATTCAGGAATGACTCTTAATCAAGGATTGCAGAGACCAGCTGGTGACAAAGGTGTATTTTATGTTGTTATAGAAAACACAAAAGGACAGACTTTCACAACAAACTCTATTATAGTTGTTGAAGATCCAGCCAAGGCAACAGTATCAGATTTTGAAGTTACTGAAGACTATGAACACGAAGATGATCAGCCTGCTACAAATATTGTATATAACGCTGAAACTAACAAGCTTGTAGCTACAGCAACTGTAAACAGAGCTGATTACACAGGAGTATTTGCATTGTTACCTACAGAAAAGGTTCTTAGTGGAGAAGCTAAGCTAACAGACGTAGTTGCAGCTGCTCCAGTTCAGGCAGGTAAATTTACAAAAGTTAACGATTTAGATGATTTTACTGATGCAAACGCAATTGATGCAGCAGGTGGTAATGTTTATGGTATATGTTATGAAGATGAACTTGATGGCTCTGTAACATATAAGTGGTGTGTAGATAGTATGGCAACAAATGCTACTATGACAGCTTTTGCTCATGGTGCTAAATTGGAAAGAGGAACTTCTTATACACTAGGTTTCTGTCAAGATGGAATCTTTGACAAGGATGACCTTGATACAATTGTAGTTGGAGGTTTTGCTGACGCTCCTTATGTTAAAGCACCTATCGGCATCCAGATTGCAAATGTAAGTGTAACAAGCCCTACAAAAGTTGATTTCCAAATCGGAATAGCTGAGATGGGTATTCTAGGACCACAGAAGGCTGAATGGATGGGTAATGCTGAAAACATTGGTGGTACACTTGATTTATACGGAAGTGAAGATAGTTTAATTGATGTAGAAGAAGAAGAATATGATGATGCCACTACAGACTTACCTGCTATTGCACTTAAGGGTGGTATGCAAGGATCATTAACAAAAGATGCAAACAATGATGACAATTACTTTGTTGCTGTATTAACTTTAGCAGAAGGAATATATGGCGAAGATGAAATCGTATTAGAGTCAGAAGTTGCTGAACCTGCTCAAGATGCTGCAGTTGGTTTAAAGGCTACTTATAACCCTGCAGACAAGAACTTCGATCCATATGATATTGTAGCTACAGTAGATTCTTCATTCCGCACATCAGGAACTGTTGAACTATATAGAAATACAAGTAAAGCTGCATGGGCAGATAATGTTGATTTAACAGATTCAGATATGGCTACTAAGGTTGCAGAAGTTGAAGTTGAAAAAGGTGATGGTAAAGCTACATTTGATTCAGCTGTTACTCAATTATACAAAGCAACAGGTGGAAACCAATATGCTGTTAGATTTGTTCCAGATGATACAGTTTCTTGGAAGACTGTAAATGCAACATCTGACTGTACATCAGCTAATGCTACAATTGCAAATGTAATTGAATTACCTGCAATATTAACATTATTTGAAACAACATGGAATCCAGCAGAGGCTGCAACTGGTACTGCTATTAAGGTTAGAAACCAATTTGGTACTGAAATCAAGGGTGACCTTAATCCTAATGTCGTAACACAGATGTTACCTCAGGGAGAAGCAATGAAGGTTGATGTTGTAACAGCTGGTAGCGATATTGTACCTAAAGTGACTATTGATGCTCAAAAGTACCTTAAAGTTGCATTTACTACTGGTACTAAATCAGCAGTAGGCGATACATATAAGTTAACACTTAAAAATAAGCAGACTGTATATGCTAAGGTTAAGACATTGAATGGTGATTTGCCTTCAGAGTGGACACTTTGGATTGAGTAAACTTTAGTATATAAATAACATTTAAATTAGGCTGGTGGTTTTTCCACCAGTCTTTTTTGTATTTAAGAGAGGACGCAGGGTAAGTAGTACATAACGCACATACAGTTATAAAAGATGGTGGATAGTTAAAAATCCCTCCTCCGATAAACGGAAGAGGGATATAATTAATACTAGTAACAATTATAAGTAGTGAAGAATTATTCTTCATGTGTTGTAAAAATTACTTGTATAGACATACACTAATTAGTGTTGATCGATTACTGTAACTCCATTGAATACAACTTTTAATAAATCCCATAAACCTGAAGCTGCATTATTGCTTGTAATCTTAAGAGCCTTATCAAGTATTACAACTTCAAAACCATCTGTAGGATCAACTTCATTTGCTGGATCACTTGTTGAAGTATCAATTGTCAAAGTAACTGCTCCACCTGCCGCAACAGTGAATTGAGCTGTTGCCTTCTCTGTAGTTGTTGCAATCTTGTTGATTGGATAAACTGAAGCAGTAAATGGTGCTACACCTGCATTTTTCATTGTTTTACCAAACTGATTATATGCTGTTAAGTTTTCAACAACAATTGTAGAACCTGTTACAGAAACTGCGTTCTGCCATCCTTGAGAAGATGTAGCTTTAACTGAAGCAGGAACCTCTGAAATTGTTGATGTTGTATTAGCATCCTTAACATTTAAGTAACTCATTGGATCATCAGGAATAACTACAACTGTAAAGTTTGTAACATTCTCAATATCGTCATTTACAAATACATTAGGTATATCGATTGAGTCTTCACCCTCTTCAACATGTACTAATCCTCTGTATGTCTTTCTGTTAGTAGGATCAAAGTCTGCAGCAACTGGATCGCCATGATCTGGATCTACTAATGTCTGTGAACCACCAACGCAATCACCATAGATGTAAACTGTAGCATCGCTTCTTAAAGTATCAAATGTGATTGTAGCTGTTGTAGGAACTAATTCGTTTTCTTCCCATGTTACTTTCTTTGCGATATTTTCACTCTTCTTTGTGATACTAGAAGATAATTCTATAGACTCTTCGCCATATACACCTTCTGTTGTAGCAACTTCAGCATAATAATACTCATAGGCGTTATTAATTGTTCCATATGTTCCTGCAAATCCTCCAAGTGTACTTGCAATACCAACTGATGTTGCACCTGTTGTAGATTTTGAATTGTTTCCGTATAATTCGGCTGAGTCAAAACCTAACAGATTTAATGTCGTTTGTGCAGCCTTAGTTCCACCCATCCATTTCATAATAGAACCATCTGAACCAATAAACATAATACCTGTCATTGTGCCACCTGCTGTTGCTGACTGACCAACTAAGATTGCAGCTGGTGCAGCTAAGTAAGGTGCTACTGAAGGCATATCAGACCATGCAAATGTTGTAGGATCATCTATGTCGCTTACAGCTGCCTGATAGAATCCGAGAACATATGTCTCGCCTCTTGTTAATGAACCTTTCTTTTCTCCCTGTGCCGCTACTACATTATTCATTCCTGCAACCCACTTGTAAGTAACAGAACCATCTGTATTTACATATTTAAGACCATTCTTATTTCCAACAGCCGCCTCTACAGCTTTTTCATCTGTAAACTTAGAAATATCAGTTTCTGGTTTAAAGTTGTGACCCTCTTTTCCGACAAAAGCCTGTGGAGCTGCAGCATTGCCGTCTAAATCAGCAAAGGCTACAAGACCTGTGTAATCTTTGTTAATTGTAAATGTTGCAACTAGCTCATCTGTTTCATCAGTGTAATCGATTGCTGTAGCACCAGATTTGCCTTCTTCTACTCCATACTCATAATCCTGAGCAAGACTAAAGTCTGAAATAACTGCAAGAGATTCCTTACTTGTTACTGTAACTGTATTAGATGTAAATACATCACCCTTTGAATTGGTAATTGTAGCATATACATTACCTGGTTTTGAAGGCTTATATGTAAAGGTCATCGTTCCAGGTACTTCTGTCTTAACAGCAGTTCCATCAAGATACCATGTTACCTGAGCAGGGTTACCTAAGTCTGATGTATAAGTAACTCTAAGTGTATCATTAGTTAATACAGTACCATCACTCTGAAGACCTGACTCATCAATGATTGTTGCAGCAGCAACACCTACAGTAGCCTTAGTCTTAGGCTCAAATGTATTACCTTCTGTATCAGCAACAACAACAGAGATTAAATCACCCTTTACGCAAGTTGCTGGTACAACAAATGAAAGTGTATTAGCTCCTTCAACAGGAACGCCATTAACAGTCCACTGGATTCCAGCTACGTTTTGAGCATCAGCAGGAATAATGTTAGCAGTGATAGAGTCGCCTGCTCTAACAGCTGTTGCACTTAATTCTACTCCAGTAACTTTCTCGCCAGTCTCTTCCTTAACACCGTAGAATGCGATATCCTCAGCAGCCCAACCCTGGCTTACAAGCCAAGCAACTTCACCTTCATCAGTTGTGAAGTGGTGAGAGCCAACTCCGTCAAGACCATTCCAGAGACGATAAACAGGAACACCCTTGTTATCATCTGAATAGAAAGCAACCTTTTCCTTGTTCCAGCCATTGCCAGCAAGGTAGTTAGCATAGCCTTCGTCTACATAAAGGTGCTCACCTGAGTTAGGGTTGTAGCAACGATAAACAGATGTAGAAGAGCTAACAGGAGCCTTCCAAGCTTCACCTTCATTGTTCCATGTAGGAAGAGAAGATAACCAGCTCATTTCGTCTGCGTCCTTAGTGAAAAGATGCTCACCGTCACCGCCCTTAGCAGCATCATTGTAGAACTTGTTAACAGTAACAACAAGATCACCATCAGCAGCGAAAGCGACCACATTGACACCGGCGAGCAGAGTGCACACCATAGCGAATGAAAGGACGAAACAGTCACTTGTTTTTCCTTAAGTGAATATAACAAAAACTTATTTAGCTAGATATAATATGAGTTACCTATGATATAATATGTGTTATAATACTCTCATATAATGATGGAGTTGTTTAGGTCTGTTTCAAAGGAGGAGTTGAGGATGATTGAAGAAAATCCTGAAGAATATTTAGCAAACAATCCTTATTATGCGAAGAGTACCGAGGAGACTGTTAAAATACTAACGCATGAAAGGAGACAAGAAGCCGCCTTTCATGAATGGTACGTTCAGAATAGGATTGAGAAAATGGAGCAGGAATTAGCAAAAATAGATGAAGAAATAGCAAAAAGGGATGAAGAAATAGCAAAAAAGGAAGCAGAAATAGCAAAAAAGGAAGCAGAAATAAAAAAAGGAAACTATGACAAAAACATATAGTCAAGTTAAACTAATTATAGTAGTTAATAATAATTATTGTACGTATCCCTCCTCCGAATCTTGGAAGAGGGATTTTTCTTGATTTTAATAATTGTAAGTGTTAACATTTTATATGCAAACATTATTATGAATCTTCATAATTCATCTATATTTCTAAATTTCAATATGATATCCCAGTTGGTGTTTTTTATTAAATAAAGCATGAGGTATTTGTGTGTCATACTATCTCTAGCTATTAAGGAAAGGAGTATGTTTATTTGGATAAAACTATATATAAATCTAATCTCTCTAAAAGGTTAGAAACGACGAAGCTTATTGAGCAATTTGATTCCTGCGCGAAAAAGCTATTATCAGAGAAGATAATATTAGCATGGATTCTTAAATCATGTGTTGAGGAATTTAAGGATTGTTCAATTCAATGGATTATGACAGAAGGAATTGTTGACGATATAGAAGTGTCTACGA
>ONCT01000040.1 GCA_900316395.1 uncultured Lachnospiraceae bacterium
GGTCTTTAGGGTCTTCCCCTTTTTCCATTAATTCCTTATGTGTTCCCTGCTCTACTATTACACCTTTATCAAGTACTACAATAAGGTCGCTATCTCTAATAGTAGATAATCTATGAGCAATAACAATTGTTGTTATTCCTCTGTTCTTAATTGCATTAACTGTCTCAAACTCTGTCTTAGCATCAAGGGCACTAGTTGCCTCATCAAGTATGATAATACTTGGGTCCTGAGCAAGTGCTCTGGCAATCTCTAATCTCTGCCTCTCACCACCTGAGAAGTTCTTACCACCTTCAAGAACCATGGTATCATATCCATCTTCTCTGGACATAATAAGGTCATGAATCTGTGCGTCATTACAAGCTAACTTCATCTCGAAGTCAACAATAGAATCATCCCACATCTTGATATTGTTAGCTATTGTATCTGCAAACAATGTAATATCCTGATCAACGACTGCAACTGAACCTACGAATACCTCATGGTCAATCTCATCTAAGTGCTTACCGTTAAATGTCATCTCACCAGACCAAGGATTATACAGACCACTTACAAGCTTAGATATAGTCGACTTACCACTTCCTGTAGGTCCGACTATTGCCACCTTCTGTCCCTGCTTAATGTCTATACTAAAGTTCTTAAGCACAGGGTCTTCAAGACTTGAGTAACCAAATGTCATATTCTCAATATGAATGTTACCACGAATCTTCTGAGCACTTTCATCATCTACTTTTCTTGTAACATTTTCATCAAGAGGATATTCTAGAACGTCTTCTACCCTCTCCATCTTAGTTCTCATCTCAATGATTGTCTGTCCACTAGATACAATTCTCATGGCTGGTCCAACAAATGTAGATAAGAAGGCCTGGAAGGACAGGATAGAACCTACCGTGTACTCGCCCATAATTGTATAATATACACCAAGTATAAGAATAGAATAATTAGCAAGTAAAGACACCAATGCTGGTACTATACCAAGACTCTGGTTAACCTTAGACATCTTAATACTTTGGTCAGTTACGTCATTTTGTACCTTAGCCCAGCTTTCATAATAGCTTGACTCAGCACCATTAGACTTAATTGTCTCAATCATCTCAATAGCCTTAGAAGTCATAGCTCCAAGCTTGGCAACATCACGAGACTGAACACGTGTTATATTAACTCTCTTCTTAGAAATGTATTGTGAAACGGCAGCATTAATAATGATATTAACTATTCCCACAACAGTAAGAATAAGACTCTTAGATATCATTACTACCAGATAGAATACAATCATTATTGTATTAAATAGTAATGGTGCAAATACCTTAACGAGAGAATCAGCAATAGAAGCATTCTCTTCCTGTCTTGACTGAAGGTCACCTACCATTCTCTGTGAGAAGAAGTTAATAGGAAGCCTTAGAAGACGCCACATATAACTGGTTGAACCAAGCAAGTCCAGCTTACCGCTTATCTTGTACTGGAATAGTGATTCTACAAGTGTTACTATAACCTGCATCAATCCAACTAATGCGAATATAAATATGAATGGATATAGCCACTCTGGATTATTCCCGCCTAACAGGTAATCAACAAATACCTGTTTCATAACTGGAGTGATTATTCCGATAAGATACATAATAATTGTGGTAAGTGCGAAGAATACAACCAGCGCAATAGCACCCTGTAATCTCTTCTTAGCGAAAGAAAGCATAGACTTTCTCTTACCACCTGGTTCGAAATTATCATCAGGAATAATCTCAAGATATACTCCTGTAAAGAATTCATCAAATGTCTTAAGGTCAACCTTAACTAAACCCTTGGCAGGGTCATTAATAATCGCCTTATTGCCTCTAAAGCCGCAAAGCACAACAAAATGAGCCATCCCCCAGTGTATAATACAAGGAAAGCTCGCATTCTCTCTTAGTTTCTCAAGACTATAAGCATAGCCCTTGGTCTTGAATCCATATTTTCTTGCAGCACGTAGAATGTTCTTCGCATTACTACCATTACGTGACACACCACAATCTGCTCTTACCTGTTCTAAGGCAACCCACTTATCATAGTATGCCATAATCATTGTAAGCGATGCGGCACCACACTCTAACTCCTCTAATTGCATTACAATAGGAGTCTTGGCTACACCTTTTGTTTTTGGACTTTTTACAATACTTCTTACGTCACCCACAATTAATTCCCCATCAAGAACGCAATAGGTCTAATCTCTTTTTCAACAATATACACCTCATATTCTCCATCAGCTAGTTGGATGGCAGATGATGTAAAATGCCCATCATTATCGGCACTTGCAATTACACCCTCTTTATCGGAAATGTATATCTTATCTCCAGTCTTAACCTTAGACACATCTGCTTCATCAACCTCTATTGATGCTACTTGCGAATTCACATTGGCATTACCATGAACCTTAACTTCTAATGTGGTAACTATAGACCATGCAAATAACAAAACTAATACAAGAAGCACTATGCCTAATACAACCCATACAAGTGGATTTGTCTTCTGAAGAATTTTATTAAGTTCATCTGGATTAGAAATATTTTGGTTTTCTCTCTTCATAATTATTTTAAGCTCTTCTCTAATGTAAGCCTGTTCTCATGATTTGTATATTCATACGTCATATTATCCATTATCTTCTGCGTCATAAATATTCCAAGTCCACCTACCTGACGCTTCTTAACATGATTCTCAATATCTAGCTTATCTCTCTTAAGAGGGTTATACGGTACACCCATATCAATAATAGTAATGTATACAACATCCTTATTCTTATTGAAGGTTACCTCCAATATAACATCACCTAATTCAGGTGCATAAGCATAGCTACATACATTCATAAAAATCTCTTCAACAGATAAGCATATACTCATCTTGTTCTTCTCTGAGCATTCTGTAAGACCTAATTTTTCATGAACGAAATCCTTTGCTTCGCCGAGATTCTTTATATCAGCATTAACTCTTAAAGTATATTTATCTTCACTCATACAGCAGATCCTTTCAAATTCATTTCACGACATTTCTTAAGCAATCTCTCAACCTTCTTAGCAACAGCCTTGTCGTTCGACCCCACCCTCTCGGCTATCTCTTTATAAGACATCTCTTCAACATATCTCATAACTAGAATTTCTCTATCCTGAGGCTTAAGGGGTTTAAGCAATTCATAGGCCTCTCTGGCATCATCATCAATTAGGGATTGAAGCTCCTTATCTTCAGTTCCGGGGTCAAAGCCAGCCTCATTCATCTCATCAAAAGACGACATGTCGTGCTTCTTATTATTCCTTATGTAATTAATCATAGTATTCTTAGCAATAGTACACAGCCAGGTCTTGGCACTTGACTTAGTTTCGTCGAAATCATCCCACGAATTCATTGCTCTAATAAATGTCTCCTGCACCACATCTTCTGTGTTCTCACGACTAAGCATACGCATATATATTGACTTATATACTACTTCGTAGTATTCCTCATATGCTTCTTCAAAAGTCATCTTTTTTTCCTTTTTCTACATTTACCCCATCTCAATAACTTGATCAAAGCCACATAGCTCAATAATCTCAACTATATCGTCTGATGGATTAATTAATTTAACCTTCTCTTTGCCAGTGCTTTCCATATAAATCTCAGTAGACATAATTACACGTAGTCCAGCTGATGATACATACTTAAGCTTAGCTGCATCAATAATAATCTGATTAACTTCTTCTCGTCTACTTTCGAGTAATTCTTCAAACTCTGGAAAGGACATACCATCAAGCTCGCCATCTAGTGTTACAGTCAATACATCGTCTTTAATATCCATTCCTATATCAAGCATAATTACCTCCTTACTATACATACAGTACGATTATAGCATATATTGTCATTTAAGACAAAGAATAATATTATGTGGATTATACTTCTTCTTTACTTAGAAATATGTGAATCCTTGCCAAAATACTCAAGACACATCATTGTTGTATCATCGTACTGCTCTGCGCCCTCTTCGAATTCATCTAAGTCTTTTTTCACTCCTCTTAGAATCTCTTCACTTCTCTCATTCTTAACCCTGTTAAGAGCCTCAACTAATCTGTCCATTTTGTAGAATTCGCCGTCACGATTCTTCGCTTCAGGGACACCATCTGTATAGACGAAAACCTTAGTTCCAGGCTGCATCTTAATAACATAATCCTCATGTGTGATATTTCTAAAGCCACCTAGCACAACACCGTGCTTTCTCTTAATTACCTCAAAGTCACCATCTGGCTGCTTAATAATCGGATTCTCGTGACCTGCATCTGCCGCAATAAGCTCATTCTTATCCATGTCAAGTACAGCTGCCCATACAGTTACGAACATCTTGCCCTGATTGCTGTCACAAAGCATATTGTTAACTGACATCAGTGCTTCTGCTGGCTTAATACCAGACATCATCTTCGCCTTAATCATACTCTTAGCCATCATCATATACATAGCTGCAGGAATTCCTTTACCAGACACATCTGCTATAACCATTCCAAACTGTTTGTCTGACACAAGGAAGAAGTCGTAGAAGTCTCCTCCTACTTCCTTCGCCGGAATCATGCTAGCATATACATCGAATTCATTCCTTTCAGGGAATGCAGGGAATACCGTTGGAAGTGTATTAACCTGAATATGATGAGCAAGTCCTAGCTCTGTATTAACACGAGCCTTCTCTTCTGTAATGGCATTATTCACTCTGATGTATTCCTTAAGCTTATGATTCATCTTCTCGATAGAACGGGCAACCATCTCAATCTCATCATTAGTTGATACATCAATCACCATCTCTTTATCGTTATCAATATTCTCTACAATCTCTTTTGTAGCGTCATTGATTTTCTCTAGAGGAGAAATAATTCGCTTTCTTGTGAAATAGTAGAATAGCGCCATGGCTATGGCCATTACGATTAGTACAATTACTACAATATTAAGAAGCACACCAGGAAGAAGCATCTCACTTCGAGGCATAATAATGTCGGCTTCAACAAGTGCCACAATATTCTTCGAACTATCATACATAGGCACTATATACGCAGCGAGGCTCATGTCACCGTACTTATATGTTCTGAATAATTCCTCACCATCTGTATATGTCTTCTTAATATCATCCTTAGGATAATCCCCTTCATAATACCATATATCATTAAGAGGTCTGGAATCGTCATCAGACTGGGCATCCCATATATAACGAATACCCGCTTCTTCAGGGACATACACATACAGATATCTTAGATCAGCATTGTCCACCATGGCCTGCATGGTTTCATGCACCTCTAGATAATAATCATCCATAGTATTAGTCTCAAGATATTTTCTAGCCATGTCACCATTAACATTTTCAGCGATAATTCGAGAATAGGACTTGGCAAAAGCCTCGTATACACGAAGATTCTCTCTCTTAATTGCCTGAGCTGCAAGCAGACATATACCTGTTACTAATACCCAGGAGAGCAATACTACTCTCATTATAGTTACTCTTGCGAGTTTACTTGATTTTACCTTCTTCATAGACAATCTCTCTTTTCTTACTTTCGACAGTTTCCTAATGCCTATCGTATTGATTATATCATATTTGGGACAAATAAAAAGGTGACAGAGGAAAAACTTCCTCTGCCACCAAAACCTATTAACTTATATATTAAGAGGATTCTCAAGATGGTAGTCCTTCAATGTATCTGTTACTCTGTCATACCAGCCATTCTCGAAGAAGGTACATTTCGTAATGTCCTCACCATAGAAATCATCACGATGACTATATAATCTGCCAAGTGCAGGACATCCACCTGTACATGCCATGTAGTACTTACAATCAGCACATTTCTCATTAGCAAGAATCTGCTGGAGAACCGTCGCCATGGCGATGTCAAGATAATCACTCTTGGTTACAATGTCCTTAAGAGGCTTTTTCTTAACATTTGCAAGGCTGATGCCATGCTCCATAAACCATCCCGACATCTGCATACAAGGAACAACCTCGCCGCTACTTGTAATGGCAATCATACCTCTGTTACCCTTACAGATTGGAATACGCACGTTGAACTGATCCATATCACACATGATTGGCGAAATCCTGTATGACTTATGGTGCGGAGTCAGACTTAGATATTGCCATATATCAATATCCATCATCATACCCGACTTCATATATTCTGCTGCAAATTCAAGCATCTTCTCATAATAGTCCTCAAGAGGAATAGATGTATTAGGAGAATTCTGCTCCCATCTTGGTGCTTCCGTGGTTCTGATTATTCTCATCTCCGATACGCCAAGCTCGTTAAGAAGCTTAGCTGTATCCAGCATAACTCCTACATTCTTAAGGTGAACCTGAACCTGAGCCTTAACACGGAAGCCATTCTTGATACATAGCTTAATAGCCTCAATGGTCTTCTCTTCAGCCTTATCATTCTGCCTCATCCAGTTATGATAGCCAATTCCATCGAAGGAAATCTTAATAAGTGGTCTACATCCAATTTCCTTGAATTCATCAAGCATTTCCTGTGTAATGAGAATACCATTAGTATTAAGCTCAAACACATACATATCCCTGTCATAGATAGCATGGATTATATCCATAAAATGCTTATGCACAAGTGGCTCACCACCTGTGATTGTGAAGGAATTAACGCCAATACCCTGCGCCTGATCAAGAATATCAAGCACTTCTTCATATGTTAATTCTGTATTTAATCTATCATTGTCCTTCGCATTGAAGCAGTGGATGCAGTTAAGATTACATTTTCCAGTAATCATCAGATTCATACTTGGAAAATAATAGTTATCATACTCTTTAAGGGATGACCACTCACTTGGGCCATCCCCTTTAGAACATTCTTCTATATAACCTCTATCAATCAATCTCTTAATTGTATCGTTGCTTTCTAAATCATGCTTGCCATCACATAATAACAATGTATCGAATTCTTTCTGTGATGCAGGAAGCGCGTGTTCAACCCCCTTCCTATATATAGCACGATCTACATACTTCCACTTGCGAAGAGCGGTGTCCTTGGTTAATTTGTAATACATAATCTACCTCTCCTATAGTATAAGAAATTATATCTAGATGTATTATCTCATATTAAGAGCCTACTTACAACATCTTTACTCATCAATAAACTTATCATTGTCCTTTTTCTTATACTTCTCTTCGTATAATCCTGCTGCGGATACCATATCAAGCTCATCTTCACTAAGTTCTCTATTCATAGGGAATTTAACTATCTTGGCTGAATTATTATTAAATAGCATTGCTCTTAGTTCTTCCTTATGATTACTCCCCTTAGCAAAATCGGCGTTTTTTAATATTTTTTCTATATCCCTTTTCATATCTATCACCTCTTTTTTGCTGGTAATTATTCCTTTCACTTATATATACACATTTTTTTTGGAAAATGCGACATTTCTATAATAATTTTTTCAAGAAATATAGTTTGCCTCCTTTATTTGACGTGCGTCAAATATTCGGTGAGTTATTATACGATATTATTTGACGTGCGTCAAATAAAAAAGCACCATGCGAATGTCATCCTACCATCTGGTAGTGCAACATTACACATGGTGCTAATCATTAACCTCTAGCCTTACTTGATTACCCTAACCTTAATTACATTAGGATTCTCTTCGATTCTCTTAATAACATCGTCAGTTACAGGGGCGTCGAGGTCTAGTAATGCGTAAGCATAGTCGCCGCGTGACTTGTTAGACATGTCAGCAATGTTGATATCTGCATCTCCAAGAGGTGTTGTATATGCAGAAATCACACCCTTCTTATTCTCATGAATTACAGCTATTCTGCTCTCAGTGTGGCATACACCTAAGTCGCAGTTAGGATAGTTAACTGAATTCTTGATATTACCATTTTCAATATAATCTCTTATCTCATCAACTGCCATAACAGCACAGTTGTCTTCTGCTTCCTCTGTTGAAGCGCCAAGGTGAGGTGTTAAGATTACACCGTCCTGACCTGCAATTGTTGGGTTAGCAAAGTCAGTTACATAATGTCTAATCTTGCCTGAATGAATTCCATTAAGTACTGCTTCTTCGTCAACAAGTAAGTCTCTTGCGAAGTTAAGAATAACAACGCCTCTCTTCATCATATGAATAGAGTCTCTGTTAATCATCTTGCGAGTATCATCTAGAAGTGGTACATGAACTGTAATGAAATCACATTCCTTATAGATATCTTCCACATTTCCAATATGCTTAACAGAACGAGATAAGTTCCATGCAGCCTTAACTGAGATAAATGGATCATATCCATATACTTCCATGCCAAGATGTGTTGCAGCATTAGCAACTCTTACACCAATAGCACCAAGTCCAATAACTCCAAGCTTCTTGCCGTAAAGCTCTGTTCCTGCGAACTGCTTCTTAGCCTTCTCTGCAGCCTTGGCAATGTCGGCATCACCTGCGTTGTCTTCACACCACTTAATACCGCCAACAATATCTCTGCTGGCAAGTAGCATTCCAGCGAATACAAGTTCCTTAACAGCATTAGCATTTGCACCAGGAGTATTGAACACAACGATACCCTCCTGGGCGCATCTGTCTACAGGAATGTTGTTGACTCCTGCACCAGCTCTTGCGATTGCAAGTAACTTGTCGTCAAACTCCATATCGTGCATCTTAGCAGAGCGAACAAGAATTGCGTCTGCGTCAGCTGCGTTCTCTACCTGTCTGTAATCAGTAGTAAAATTATCTAGTCCGATTTGCGCAATCGGATTTAAGCATGCGTATTTGTACATAATAATTACCCTTTCCTTCCAAATATTATTAACGCTTATGAGTTATTCTGTTCAAACTCCTTCATGAATTGAACGAGCTTCTCAACGCCTTCGATTGGCATTGCGTTGTAGATGGATGCGCGCATTCCGCCAACTGTTCTGTGGCCCTTAAGGTTAACGAAGCCAGCCTTAGTTGCTTCCTCTACGAACTTCGCATCCAGATCCTTGTCGCCTGTTACGAAAGGCACATTCATAAGCGAACGATCCTTCTTTACAACAGTGCCCTTGAACATCTTGCTCTCGTCAAGGAAATCATAGAGAATCTTAGCCTTCTTCTCATTGTGCTCCTTCATAGCACTAAGGCCGCCCATCTTCTTAATCCACTTGAACACTTTGCCGCAGATATAGATTCCGTAGCAAGGTGGTGTGTTATATAGCGAATCAGCGTCAGCCTGAGTCTTGTACTTAAGCATTGTTGGCGTGCCCTCAAGGCAGTCATCAGTAATTAGGTCTTCTCTAATAATTGCAATTACAACACCAGCAGGTCCAATGTTCTTCTGAACGCCACCATATATCATAGCGTATTTCTCAACATCAACTGGCTCTGATAAGAAGCATGATGATACATCAGCCACAAGGTCAACACCCTTAGTATTAGGAAGCTCCTTGAACTTCGTACCATAGATTGTGTTATTCTCACAAATGTATACATAATCCATATCGTCTGTAATAGGCAAGTCAGAGCAATCTGGAATATAGCTAAATGTCTTATCAGCCGAGCTTGCAAGCTCAACAGCGTCACCATATCTCTTAGCCTCAGCTAGAGCCTTCTTAGCCCACTGGCCTGTTACGATATAGCCAGCCTTGCCCTTCTTCATAAGGTTCATAGGCACTGCAGAGAACTGCTGTGATGCGCCACCCTGTAAGAAAAGCACCTTGTAGTTATCAGGTATATTCATTAAGTCTCTTAAGTCAGCCTCAGCTTCTTTAATTATATTGTCATATACTTTGGAGCGATGCGACATCTCCATTACGGACATACCGCTTCCTTTATAATCTAACATCTCGTCTGCGGCTTCTCTTAATACTTCTTCTGGAAGCACTGCAGGTCCTGCAGAAAAATTGAATACTCTACTCATATCTCGTACCTCTTTTCTTTTCATAGAATTAAGGGAAATGTGATATAATCATTCCCCTTATTTGTAATCTCTACATATATATAATATACTTTGTTAAAAAATTGTCAAGCATTAAATTTTACTAATAATAGCCTAATCCAAGCCTGCAACATTAGACATTATATCACAATCTTAAGAAAATAAAACAAATACATAAAAGATTCACATATTATATGCGGGATTTATTCCACATTATATGTAGGCTTTATGTCCTATTAAATGTGAATGTTCCAGCCTGACTCTGTTCGTTTTTTCGCCTTCTTAAGCATCTTAGAATCCATCTTAGGCCAATCTTCAACCTTGGTCGCTCCTTTTGATACAAGATAAGCTTTGTCGGACAACAAAGCGATTGGCGTATCTGATATAGAGTCAGAATAGAATTTCTCTATTACTGGCAAATTATGATCTATCATATACCTTGCCTTTTCCTTGGCATACATGAAATTATCAATAAATACGCCATACTCTATAACATATTCAGTGGCCACATAATCCACCCCAATTCTTTTAGCAATAGGACCAATTATACAGGAAGGCGACGCCGTCATAATCAAATCATCATCCCTTTTCTGATTAAGATACCAGCTGGCAATCTTCTTCTCATTCTTGTTCCAGTAGCGCTCGATTTCTGCATCAACATTTTCCACTTTCTTAAGGAAACCCAAGAACCTGCGATACAACAGACACTGTGGCATCTTGCCAATGGCACAAAGTAACATGTACCACGCCACCTTAGGGGCAAATGTGAAAATGAGCTTAGGATGACGAAAAAGGCACCATATAAAAAAACCCACCGTAGCGTTTGTCGGATATATTGTCCCGTCAAAATCATATACATTCATACTACTTCCCCAGCTTGTTCAACACCTTTTTCCTAAACCATATAGTCATTATAATAACTACAATAAATGCCATATAATCCGTCATGGCATAACCAATCCAGACACCATTCATCCCCCATAGATTGCCTCCTAGCAAGCAAAGCGGAATCATTATTGCTATCTGCCGAAGCATGGTGTAAATCGTGGTAAGATAGGACTTTTTCGCCGGCGGAAATACCTGTGACATAACAATGGATGCTCCGTTAACAAATAGTGGCAACGCCAGAATCCTGTATGCCGTCATACCTATCTGTTCCATCTCAGGAGTTGCACTAATAAAGTTGAGAATTAGTGATGGGAATAACAAGAACACCAATCCTGTAACGCCGCTTATTACGGATGCTACCATAATGGCTATTTTCTCAGTGGCAATGAATCTGTCCTTGTCTCCTGCGCCGATGCTATAGCCCAGAATTGGATTCATACCTCTCGTCACACCGAATACTGGCAATATGCCAAATGTTGAGAACTTGCTGTAGCCTCCGAAAACCGATACTGCTGCTGTTCCATATCCAGCAATAATCTTGCTTATTATTCCTGATACAATAGATGTTGTCGCCTGAGTTAGCGCCGATGGAATTCCTACCGCCAATATATCCTTGATAATCACTCCATTTGGCCGAAAATCCCCCTTGGAAATAGGCAGATTAGCTTTGTTCTTAACAAATATCCCGTACATTCCAATTCCCATTGCGATAATCTGTGCAAGGCTTGATGCAAGGGCCGCACCTAATATGTTAAGCTTGAACGCGAAGATAAACAGTGGGTCCAAGGCAATTACAAGCAATCCCCCTACAATCTGGGATATCATAGGTATTATCATGTTGCCTGACCCTTGCAGAATGGAGAAGGATATCTGTACAAATATTGTACCAAATGCCAAGAGTGATATGGTTCTAATGTAGATAATTCCATTTTCCATAACCAAAGGGTCATCTGTATAAAGACTAAGATAAAACTCAGGGGCAATTAGCCCGAAAATAATCATTATTACAACAGAAGCAAGGCCGAGAAGCATTCCGTTAGCAGCCGCAATGCTTGCCGACTTCTCATCCTTGGCCCCAAGATGTCTGGATATGCAGGAGTTAATTCCAACTCCAATTCCTGTTGAAAGGGCGCCTATTAGCATACTTACCGGAAATGCTAATGTGACAGCCGCAAGAGACTCGCTGCTGACCTTGGCTACGAACATTGAGTCAACAGAATTATATAAAGCCTGCATTATCATGGCTATAACAGACGGTGTTGCCATCTTGAATAACAATTTATTAACAGGCTCTGTCCCTAACATCTCATGGGACACCTGCGAACGACTAGTAAAGAATTTCATTAGGTTATTATCTCCATTTTTCCTATTAGTAAGCCCAAGAAGAAGGGCAATAACTCTAGGTCCTTAGGGGAATATTATACAACTAATCAGGGCAAATTCCAACATATTTGACATATAAGAGGGATATATAATAGACAGAGTCGGCCATTGTGTGATTTGACATTTGGCTTTATATGTAATAGAATGTTTCGGTAAAAAAAATGTGTTATAGAAAGGAAATAGGAAAATGGAAAAGAGATTTGACAAAAATGTATACGCATGGGTATTTTCGTTTCTTCTTGGAGAATTCGGAGTTGACAGATTCGTAAGAGGACAGATTGGTCTTGGCGTATTAAAGCTATTAACTGTAGGAGGTTGCGGTATCTGGGCTTTAGTTGACTGGATTATTGCTCTTACAGAGGTATATGGTGCTGAGCATTTTGGTGCTGATACAGAAGTAGTATTTATCGATGGTCAATATGCTAAATAATAAGAACACCAAAAGAATAATAATTGCGACGGTTGTTATATTAGCCGTCGCAATTTTAGTTTTGTTAGATATATATAAATGTCCTCTTGATTATATTGTAGGACTGCCATGCCCAATGTGCGGCATGACAAGAGCATTTCTTGCAGCATTATCAGGGGACTTTGCTGGTGCATTTTACTATCATCCACTATGGATAGTAATAATAATCGGCACTGCATTTATAGTTATGTATGAAATGGAATTCATCAAAATCCCTAGGACAGCCTTCAATGTAATATGCATAATCCTAGGAGTACTTCTATTAGTGTGCTATATCGTACGACTAATAATGCATTCTGATATTGTTATGCCACATTTCGAAACATCCCTAATCTATAGATTGTTTCATCTCTTGTAATTTGGTGGCACAAGGGATATTTTATTTCTTATTTATTCCTTTTTATCCCTTTCTTTATTATCCTTTTTCTCTGCGCGATATTCCTTGCGAAGCTCATTAGCATAATCTGATAATTCAGCAGCTTCAATATGCTCTACATCCTTCTTCTTATCATCGCTCAAATTATTTACCACCTTATCATAGCACAATAGGAAATAATCTATTGTTTTCTTGATAAGATTCATTCTTTCACTTATGTCTGACTCGTTCATAACATCAATAAATCCGCCGAACTCGTCAGCAGCGTGGTTTGTGCTGTTACGAACATCACCTAGATAATAATATGCAAATAGCAAATCTCTAAGAGCTTCTCTATCTGTACAAAAGCTATGAGCCCTAATTGTATCCTTATCAACCTCGTCTAATTCGCGCATTCTTGTTTTTGTATACTCTAGCTGATATTCGTTGCTATTGTCTAGGCGAGGTGTCTTCCATCTATTGTAGAATTTGATATAGTAATGAGACACATCGCTTAATTTGTATTTCTCAAATGGCTTGAGGTTGTAGTATATCCTACCTAGCTTCTCAACAACCTTTTTCCTATCTTCATTCTTATCGCAATAATAGAATATTCCCTTATCAACGAAATCACGAGGAGCACGGGATTCTATGAAGGTAAGGGTCTGCTGATAGAAGCCCTTTCTGTAAGCCCATTTCACAAGCTCAATAAACTCTATATCATCACCCTCAAGAAGCTTCCCATAATCCTGCCTGATACCACCGGCAATTACATTAAAATACTTCTCAACAAATGTGTCACCCTCTATGTAGGTAGATTTATTATAATATTTCTTAAGACTCCTTAGACCTCTCTCCACATCAGTTACATCACACAGAGATATTCCTGTATCGATGTTCTTAATGGCATAGAGGATATGCTCGATTTCAGGATTCTCAAGTCTGCTTGCCGCCCAGGTCTCAAGCAGCATATCGGCCCTGCCATATCTAAGAAATGCTTTAGCGCCGGAAATCATTTCAGAGACACTGTTCTTCAATGTGTCATCATGAATTTGATTGGCCATATTATGATATAAGGATTCTGTTAAGATAATCTTATTCACCCTAACCTTAGAACCTGGCATGGTCTTAATTGTCTCAAGCAAAGTTAATATTACGAAGATATCCCTTGCTTCATCATTTTGTACACAGAGGAAAACCTCCACATCATTATCGTAATCTCTCTGCAACTTGTTAATCTTCTTAAGATTCTCCATGAGGACGTCCACAAAGGCTTCCCTGCTCTCCACATCCTCTCCAATAGGAATAAACACAAGATTAGCATCTTCGTTCTCTTCTAGAATCTGCAGTTTGCGATTATCACGCATCTCAAGATAAATAAAGTGGCGAACCCAGTCAATCAACACCTCATTGTCGACGTTCAATTCATCAGCCCATTTATCCACCTTGGCCTCTAGGCGCTGACACATTGCCTTGTCCTTCACAAATGCGTCAAATGCAATATTATCCTTGACTCTCTCGTTAGACTTCTCTTCTTCCTTGATAGTCTTATCTAGCAAATCAGTAACGGCATCCCTAGTCTTCTTGTCAAGAGTCCCCATTATATTCTTAGATTCAAAATTCTCTTCCTCAAGAAACTGGGCCATTCTATAACTAAACAAATCATAGGCAGTCATATTGTTGATATCTGTATCGTACAGCTTCTTACCTTCATCTATACCAGTTGTATCATCTATATCTAATTTCCTATCCCCATCATCTCTGCCAAATGTGATAATAGTATCCACTTCATAATTAGACAGAATATATTTACAACCAGCTTCAGCCGGTGAAAGGGCGTCGCAATATATATGCCTATTCCCCTCGCTAATGTAGTAATATCCTAACTCTTGTATCTTACTTCTAACCCCTAAGGAAGTAATTAGCATTCTCTTCGTCATAACTCAACTCCTAACCAACCTATTGTTATAACTACTTCCTGTCATTCTCATCAAAGCAATCAGATATTGGCGCACCCGGTGCTACCATCGGCCATACCTTGTCATCGCAGTTAATTACACATTCAATAACAACTGGCTTCTTAGACTCTAATGCCTTGGCAAATGCCTCAGCAAATTCCTCCTTAGTTGTAGCTCTATATCCTGTGGCTCCCATAGCCTCCACAAGCTTAACATAATCTACGCCATCACTAAGAACTGTATTAGAGTATCTCTTCTCATAGAATAGGTCCTGCCACTGGCGAACCATACCAAGAACCTGGTTGTTGATTACTATTTCAACTATAGGTAAATTCTCCTTAACTGCAGTAATTATCTCATTAAAGTTCATTCTAAAGCATCCATCACCCGCTATATTGATAACCTGTTTGTCAGGTCTTCCAATCTGGGCGCCGATACATGCTCCAAGTCCATATCCCATGGTTCCAAGTCCACCTGATGAGATGAACTGACGAGGATATGAATAGTTATAGTACTGAGCAGCCCACATCTGATGCTGTCCAACCTCTGTTGTAATAATTGCATCACCCTTAGTCTGCTTATATATCTCTTCAATAACAAGTGGACCAGATAGACCATTATCACTATAAGTAAGTGGATATTTCTCCTTAAGAGCGTTAATCTCAGCCATCCACTCACTATTATCCTTCTGCTCAACTACCGAATTAAGCTTCTTTAGAATCTCATTGACATCACCAATAACCTGTGATGATACAACCACATTCTTATTAATCTCAGCAGGATCTACATCAAGCTGCAGAATCTTTGCTTTCTTGGCAAATGTCTTAGGATTACCAAGAACTCTGTCACTAAATCTTGTACCAACTGCAATCAGAAGGTCACAGCCACTAACACCAAGGTTAGACACCTTAGTTCCATGCATTCCAAGCATTCCAGTATATCTGTCATCTGTACCTGAAAATGCGCCTTTTCCCATTAGGGAATCACACACAGGGGCATCAACACGCTCAACGAACTTCTTAAGCTCCTCGTTGGCGCCACTAATAACAGCTCCACCACCTACGAATACAAAAGGCTTCTTAGACCTCTTAATTAGCTTAACTGCCTGCTCAAGAGACTCCTCAGTTATATCCTTAGTAATTGGCGAAACCTTCTCAATCTTCTCTCGCTTATAATCTGCCTTATTAGCTGTGGCATCCTTAGTTATATCCACAAGAACTGGTCCAGGTCTTCCTGTCTTAGCTATGGTAAATGCTCTTCTAAGCGTCTTAGCCAAATCCTTTACATCCTTAACAATGAAGTTATGCTTAGTAATAGGCATTGTAATTCCAGCAATATCTACCTCCTGGAAGCTGTCCTTACCAAGAAGCGGTGTTGTAACATTACAAGTAATTGCTACAAGTGGAACAGAATCCATATAGGCTGTAGCAATTCCTGTTACAAGATTAGTTGCACCAGGACCACTTGTTGCAAAGCATACACCAACCTTACCTGTACTTCTTGCATATCCATCAGCAGCATGACTTGCGCCCTGCTCATGGGATGTTAAGACATGACGAATCTCATCTCTATGCTTATACAATTCATCATACACATTAAGAATTGCACCACCTGGATACCCAAATACTGTATCTACTCCTTGTTCCTTAAGACATTCAATTACTATCTGTGAACCTGTTAATTGCATTGTTGTTCCCTTCCATTTCATATATTACTATTTTAGCTCAAGTACAGCACCACGATTACCAGAAGTTACCATCTTAGCATATCTTGCTGCGTAACCTGTTGTAACCTTAGGCTCTCTTGGCTGCCATTTTGCTCTTCTAGCTTCTAATTCTTCGTCAGACACCTTAATATCAAGCTTCATATTAGGGATGTCGATTGCAATAATATCTCCCTCTTCTACAAGAGCAATTGGGCCACCATCAGCAGCTTCAGGAGATACATGTCCAATTGATGCACCACGAGATGCACCTGAGAATCTACCATCAGTAATTAACGCAACTGATGAGCCAAGTCCCATTCCAGCAATTGCAGATGTTGGATTAAGCATTTCCCTCATTCCAGGGCCACCCTTAGGTCCTTCATAGCGAATTACAACAACATCGCCCTCTACAATTTTGCCGCCCTTAATAGCTTCAATTGCATCCTCTTCGCAATCAAATACTCTTGCAGGGCCTTCGTGAACCATCATTTCCTCAACAACGGCAGAACGCTTAACTACAGAACCGTCTGGAGCTAAGTTACCCTTAAGAACTGCAAGTCCGCCTGTCTTAGAATATGGATTGTCAAGTGGTCTGATAACCTCTGGATTAAGATTCTTGGCGTTCTTAATTGCTTCACCAATTGTCTTACCTGTTACTGTCATACAGTCTAGGTTAAGAAGGTCTAATTCCTTAAGCTCATTCATAACTGCATACACACCACCAGCTTCGTTAAGGTCTTCCATATATGTTGGACCAGCTGGTGCTAAGTGACATAGGTTAGGTGTCTTTTCTGATATTGGATTGGCAAATGATATATCGAAGTCAAATCCTATCTCATGAGCGATAGCTGGCAAATGTAACATTGAATTAGTAGAACAACCTAGTGCCATATCTACTGTAAGAGCGTTAAGAATTGATTCCTTAGTCATAATCTGTCTTGCAGTAATGCCCTTATTGTACATATCCATAACAGCATATCCTGCCATCTTGGCAAGACGAATTCTCTCAGAATATACAGCTGGAATTGTACCATTTCCAGGAAGTCCCATACCAAGAGCCTCAGTTAAGCAGTTCATTGAATTAGCAGTATACATACCTGAACATGAACCACAAGTAGGACATACCTTCTTCTCATATTCTAATACTCCATCTTCATCAAGCTTGCCTGCAGCATATGCGCCAACAGCCTCGAACATAGAAGAAAGTGAAGTCTTATGACCATGAATGTGACCTGCAAGCATTGGACCACCTGATACGAATACTGTTGGAAGGTCAAGTCTTGCTGCTGCCATAAGAAGTCCAGGAACGTTCTTGTCACAGTTAGGTACCATTACAAGTGCGTCGAACTGATGAGCAATAGCCATACACTCTGTTGAATCAGCAACAAGGTCACGAGTTACAAGGGAATACTTCATTCCCACATGGCCCATTGCAATACCATCACATACGGCGATTGCAGGAAATACTACAGGAACACCGCCTGCCTCTGCAACACCAACTCTTACTGCTTCTACAATTTTATCAATATTCATATGGCCTGGTACGATTTCATTATATGAACTTACGATACCTACCATTGGCTTTTTCATTTCGTCTTGTGTAAAACCTAGGGCATTAAACAAGCTGCGCGCTGGTGCCTGCTGCATGCCTACTCTTGCGTTATCTGATTTCATAATATGTTCCTCCTTTTACAATCTCTCAACTATCAAATCACCCATGGCAGCAGTCCCCACCTGCTTAATGGATGATGTATCCTTGCCTGGGGCTGGCATGATGTCGATTGTGCGATATCCTTCGTCAAGCACTTTGTTAATTGCATCCTCAACTGCTCTTGCTTCTTCATCTAAGTCAAATGTAAGCCATAACATAGATGCTGCACTTAATATTGTAGCTATAGGATTGGCAATACCTTTGCCAGCAATATCTGGTGCTGACCCGCCGCTTGGCTCATATAATCCAAACTTAGTCTCGTTAAGACTTGCAGATGATAGCATTCCGATTGAACCCGTTACCATTGAAGCCTCATCTGATAATATATCTCCGAACATGTTCTCTGTTAGAATAACATCGAACTGCTTAGGGTCCTTAACAAGCTGCATTGCCGCATTGTCTACAAGCATATGCTCTAATGTAACATCAGAATAGTCAGCTGCAACTTCTTCTACAATGCTTCTCCATAGTCTTGAAGAATCAAGCACATTTGCCTTGTCAACAGAAGTAACCTTCTTACTTCTCTTCCTTGCCACATCAAATGCTTTAATGGCAATTCTTCTAATCTCGTCCTCACTATATGTAAGTGTATCGTAAGCTACCTTCTTACCATCAACTACGCTGGTGTCCCTCTCTCCAAAATAAAGGCCGCCTGTTAGCTCACGCATAATCATCATATCGAAGCCGTCTCCAATAATATCCTCTCTTAGAGGGCAGGCCTCCTTAAGCTGTGGATAGAGGTATGCTGGTCTTAAATTGGCAAATAGATTAAGTGCCTTTCTGATACCAAGAAGTCCAGCCTCCGGTCTCTTATCAGCAGGAAGCTTGTACCATGGAGAAGTCTTAGCATCTCCACCAATAGAGCCAAGGAGAACTGCATCTGCTCTCTTAGCCTGCTCAATAGCCTCCTTAGTAAGCGGCTCCCCTGTTGCGTCAATAGAGCAGCCTCCCATTAGTATTTCATCATAGTTAAATGTGTGATTATATTTTTTTCCAACAGCATCTAACACCTTGATAGCTTCGCCCACTATTTCCGGACCGATACCGTCGCCTCTAATTACACCTATATTACAATCCATATTTCATCTCCTTATATAAATATACCACGATATTATATAGCATTTCGTATGAAATTACAAATTAAAATAGGCACCATGGCAGTTTACCATGGTGCCCTTCTTATTTCTCATTTGCCCGAATAGAACTACTCGAATAGAACTACTCGAATTGAGCTATCCGAATAGGATTACTCGAATAGGATTACGGGAACAAGTCCAATATTGCGAAGAAGATATTGTCATCTCCTGTCTTAGGAGGCTTTACATGAGATATACTGTCTATTGAATCGTATTTCACACCTCCACCTTCAACTTCATCCCCTTCCCCGCTCGCGCCGACCACAAAAGCGAATGGGTCTACGACTCGGCCCTCCTGGCCCAAGCCGGCTACCTGCCAGGCTCCATCACCTCCTTCACCTACACCCTTGGAGCCAACGTCAACGCCAACCTCACCAGGCCAGGCTTCCTCATCAAGATGAAAAACGTGCCTACCAACTACACCGTCGACCTCAGCGCAGCCACCATCCCCTTCACCAGCAGCTACATGCAGACCGTCTACGACGGCGCCTACACCATCAACGCCGCCACCCTCGGCTCCACCCAAACCGTCCAACTTCAAGACACCTTCCGCTACGCCGGCCAAGACATACTCATGCAAATCTCCTACAACGACGTCGTCGACGGCACCTCCACCACCATCCGCATGATCCCCACCGCCGCCAACAAAACCACCATCTGGTACAACGGCGGTGAAGCCATCGAAGGCATCAACGGACGCACCATACCCAATGCCTTCAACACCGAAACCCGCCGTCCGGCCTTTGTCTTCACACAACAAGAGAACCTGCCCTTGCTCTACGACCTCGGTATCAGCGAACTGGTCAATCCCAGCTACGAAACCCCCATGGTCAACCGCCCCGGCAGCATCACCGTACGCCTCAAAAACTTCGGTGCACTCACCGCCAACGCCATCCGTATCAGCTACTCTATTGATAACGGAGC
>ONCT01000069.1 GCA_900316395.1 uncultured Lachnospiraceae bacterium
GATGACATAATTATAAAAGAAAAATGCTACCATAGAAAATGCATAAATTCCTACATTTTAACTTCGGAATTTTTCGACATTTCTATGTTAGCATTTACAGCTTTTATGTAAATGCTAAGAATTAGGAGTTGCGCCCTGATAAAAGCAATGATTTAGATGCTTTAGGCGGCTTTTCATTGCTTTTGGCGACAAGACCACAGGAGATGGGGTGAGGCGGGCTAAGAGTAAGGTCCAGTGGACCTTACTCCCGCCGAACTGACTGACGAGGCGTCCCCACGCCGAGGAGACAGAAAAAGAGCCAGGGAATATGTTCCCTAGCTCTTACCTATACAGGAGATGGGACTTGAACCCACACGATGTCGCCACCGCCAGATTTTGAGTCTGGTGCGTCTACCAATTCCGCCACTCCTGCACGCAAAGCATATTGTATCATAACAATATGCTCATTTCAACACAAATCATTTAGCACAAATCATCAATAATTCCAAGTCCCTTGAATGTTGCAAAATAATTTGCAGGTGTCTCAGCGTTACGAATTAGCTTGTAAGAACCATCCTCCTTAAGAAGAACCTCTGCCGACTTAAGCTTACCATTATAGTTGTAGCCCATAGTAAAGCCATGAGCTCCTGCGTCATGAATGAATAATATATCACCCATATCAATCTTAGGAAGCTTCCTGTCAATTGCGAATTTGTCATTGTTCTCACATAAAGAACCTGTTACATCATAAGTATTAGTTAGAGGTGCGTCCTCCTTGCCAAGTACTGTAATATGATGATAAGCACCATACATTGCAGGACGCATAAGGTTAACTGCACATGCATCAACTCCAATGTATTCCTTATATGTATGCTTCTCGTGAATTGCTTCTGTTACAAGACCACCGTATGGTCCCATCATGAATCTGCCCATCTCTGTGTATATTGACACATTTCCCATACCAGCAGGAACAAGAACCTCGTCAAATACCTTGTGAACGCCCTCGCCAATAACTAGGATGTCATTAGGCTCCTTGTCTGGCTCATATGGAATACCAACTCCACCAGATAAATTGATGAAGTCAAGCTGAACGCCAGTCTCCTCTCTAATCTCAAGGGCAAGCTCAAATAATGTCTTAGCCAGAGTTGGATAATAGTCGTTAGTTACTGTATTACTTACAAGGAAGGAATGAAGACCGAATCTCTCAACTCCCTTGCTCTTAAGAATCTTGTATCCTTCTATTAATTGCTCCTTGGTAAATCCGTACTTGGCATCACCTGGGTTGTCCATAATTCCATTAGATACAGAATATACTCCACCAGGATTGTATCTTAGACTCATTGTCTTAGGAATGTAGCCAATTGTGTCTTCTAGGAACTGAATATGGGTAAAATCATCCAAGTTGATTGTTGCACCAACTTCCGCTGCGTACTTGAATTCCTCGGCTGGTGTGTCGTTAGATGAGAACATTATCATATCACCATTAACACCTAGCTCATTAGATAGCATAAGCTCTGTCATTGATGAACAGTCAAGCCCACAACCATATTCTCTTAATATGTTAATAAGGAATGGGTTGCAGTTAGCCTTAACTGCATAATACTCTCGAAAGCCTTCATTCCACTCAAATGCCTTCTTTACCTTAGCAGCGTTCTCCCTAATCCCTGCCTCATCATAGATATGAAATGGAGTAGGAATCTCTTTTCTAATCTCATCGATTTTCTCTTTTGTCACAAAACATTTCTTTGCCATAATCTTTTCTCCTTTTTTTAGCGACTTTCTTATGAGTTTATCTTTTAGAGTGTGTTGAGAAATAACTGTTAAGCGACTTTCTTATGAGCGTACAGTTATTTCTCAACACACACTTATATACTTAAGCAAATTTATAAAGAATAATCCTCTCATCAGGGTATTCTACATAATTGATTCTAGGAAGTCCCGCGCAATAATCCTGGAAATGTCCTTTTGTGAGGAAGTAATCCTTCATCTGATCGTATGTCTCCTGATTAGCGCATTTTATAGATACATCTGTATCGGTAACATATCCATTATGAAGAATCATACCCATCTTCTCTTTCTGGAATGTGTCAAAATACAACCCTTCCTGATAGTAGTAATTATCATCAATTGCCACACACTCTGGCACCACAAACGGAGCATCTAAGGTATGTGTCTTCAATATATCCTCTGTTGTTATATTAAGCATCGCATAGGATATCTCTTTAGAATTAGAGCTTCCACCATATTCGGAATTGCCCCAGGTTATGTCCATAAAATAGTACTGCCCGTCAAGCTTAACACAGTTCCAGGCGTGAAGTCCTTCATCCGTTGCACCAGGAACAGTAAAGCATTGTATTCCCAGCTTATCGAATAAATATGTTGCAGCACAGGAATATCCCTGGCACACTGTTTGACCATTAAGGAACACACTAATAATATTCTGATTGTTAGGCGCGTCCCCATTATAATCTACTCTGTTAATTAATGTCTCATATACCCATTTCGACTTCTGATAGTCATTTGCATCAGGAGGGACCTCTGCCAGCCAGGAATTAGCAACCTCTTCTATTCTTGCCTGAGTCGAATCCCTTTCTGCCTTACTCATTGTATAGCTAGGAGTCACTTCAAATCCCCAGCTTGTTATAAGACCGTAATTCGTATATGAATAATTGCCATCAATATAGAATAGGTCGCCATGGTCTGCAGCAATAGCCTCTGTTACAGTTGTAAGCACCTGATCATCCTCAGTAGATACATAGATGCTGTCATCCATATCAACTATTCCTTGATACAATTCATCATATACCTTCCTATGAGTCTCATCTAAAGTATTATATACATATTTTTCATTGCTATATGTGGCAACTGAGGCTGGCGCATCGCTTTCTATCTCATAGGTTCCATCCTCAAATAATGAGGCGCATCCAATTAAACTAAGAGGTCCGATACAACCACTTAGACAGGACGTTGCCAGTATCGCAACAGTTATTAATGAAATCCATCTTAGTCTATTATTCTTCTTCATCATAATTTCTTGCCAACATCCTCTAGGAACTTATTCCAAGCGTCTTCGTGCTCCACATAGTATTTCGGACAATTCTTGCCCGTCACATCATAATGTCTTATTACATGCTCCGTATTCAAATGATATTTTAAGCAAAGCCATGCCACAAGGTCAACTAAGCTGTTGTACGTCTTATCATTGAATTTGCCAGTGTCATCTGGGTGACAACACTCAATGGAGATTGTATCGTTATTACGGGAATTAGAAGCGTAACTCATCTCCTCTAGAGGAATAAGCTGAAGTATCTCCCCTTCTAACCCTATTACATAATGACTACTTGCCTTAGTCTTATGGGTAAACCTTAGATTGTCAAAATAGTCTCTGTTTGCCTTGGCACTACTTCCTGGATTCGCCGTGTAATGAACTACAATTCCATTGACACCATCAAGTGCAATTCCCGGTCTCGAATAGGAGCTAACAGTAAGAAAATCCTCTGTAACAGCAGGACCTGCACCCTTCTTGGCGCTAATCAAATTACTTATTCCTGATACAATCAGATAAATTGTTGTAATTACACCTATTATTGCAAAAAATACAACTACTGACTGAAAAACTATTTTTAGAACCTTACGATTCTTCCCATACTTCTTACTACTTTTCTTAGAAGTACTCTTT
>ONCT01000002.1 GCA_900316395.1 uncultured Lachnospiraceae bacterium
ACCATCAAGGTAATCTCTTTCACCTATATCAAGT
Organism: uncultured Lachnospiraceae bacterium; assembly: GCA_900316395.1. GTDB lineage: Bacteria > Bacillota > Clostridia > Lachnospirales > Lachnospiraceae > RUG191. Next base: position 35 of record ONCT01000002.1, read on the forward strand.
GTGTAATGATGATCACCGGTAAAAGGATTATAAAGCCTATAGACTGGTTCTCCTCCATCAAGTGGAGCATTCCATGCAACATCCTCGTACTGCCAACCTATTTGACCCAGATATACAACCTCAGAATAATTAGATGTGTAAAAATGTTCTCCTGTGTATGGATTATACATTCTATACATAGGTATCGTTCCTTCGTCCGTAATTACAGGAGTTGTAGGAACACCACCTTTCAAGACAGGTTCAACAACATCACCGTAAAAAACCTGTACCCAATGATATTCATCACGCCATGCTCCCGGCACACACACACATGCTATTCCTATAGATTTATACTGCTCATATAATATGTTATTTCTATGACCAGTAGAATTCATCCACGATTGCATAACCTCCGAAGGATTGTCTTGCCCCTTAGCAATATTCTCACCTACAATACTATTATATCCTTTGGGAAGAGCAGTACTACATGGCTCTCCATTTAGTCTTGTATGCGCAAATAATATAGTTATCTCCTCAGCTCTCTGTTGCGCAGCTTTCAACAATCCTTTATCCATAACAAGAGGTCCAACACCAACTTTAGCTCTCTCTTGATTGACTAAATCTAGCACCTCCCATGAATAATCATTAATCTGTTTTATTTCTTTTTCTTTTTCAATCTCACCCTTTACAGTAACAGTGCAACTAGCTGACTGTCCCGTTTCTGCTGTTACAAATGTAATAACAGCTGTACCTTCACAGACTCCAACAACATAATATTTTTTATCGGATTGATTAAACCAAACATTCGCAACAGAAGGATTGCTGCTTGATTCATAAACAATATAATTACTTGCATTAGATGGCATAAGTTCAAATGAAATATTAAAAGATTCACCAACTTTAATTGTTTTTTCCGACGGAGACACGCTAATTCCTGTAATAGGAATGTATGTACTGTCATTCTTTAATGTAATGCTATTGGTCTGATTAATAGGTAATGAACTATACCAGGCTCCTTCATTACCCTCTTGGTACCAAATTATTGACTTACTGTTTTGAAGCATTATATTATTTATAGGCACATCAATTTTTAGATTAATAGGTGTTTTTATCTCACTCAGTCTCAAACAATTAACGAACATTGACCTATAATCCTGTATATATTGTTCCGTTGATTTGATTTCCAAATTAGACAAATCCCAATGGCTGAGATCCAGCTTTCTTACATAACATCCAGCAAACATATCAAACATATACTTTACATTATGCGTATCAAAGCCACTTACATCCAAGTTATCTAAACTAGTACACTGTGCAAACATACCACTCATATCAGTTACATTTCTCGTATCAAAGCCACTCATATCTATGCTTACCAAGTTCGTACAGCCACAAAACATACCTGACATATCAATAACATTACTTGTATCAATATATCTGTCAAAGATAATCGTTCTAAGCGATTGATTACCACTAAAAAGGTACCCACAATAATTATTGAGCTTTACGTTATACTCTACTCCGTCAACAGTTGCTTTTGATGGTATTACCAAGTCCGTGGCAGAGCCAGTATAACGATTAAGAATCACATTATTATCAGATAATGTATAATCAAAATTGTTCAGCCATGTATTATCATAAAATGCTTCTTCATTACCTGACAACTTATTATTTGCTTCAACAGGAATGTAATACCCAATTACAGAGAATAATACTATGACTGCACATAACATAAAAACAGATAATCTTTTCATATCCGGCCTCCTACACTATTATTAAAACATGAAGCACAATACTACAACCCATTATAGTCAACGAGTAACCCAAGTGTATGAATCTGGGCCAATCGTTTTATTATCTAAAGCAATATCCAATTTCGCTGCCCATCCTTGGTCTAAATCTTGTGCAGTAATCACAGAAACATTTACAATCGCATAATCACTTTCAAATGCGTACGGCGATGAAGGATTACCCTTTTGTATTCCACCAAAGCTTGGATACGCACCATCATTGTTTCCTTGATAACTCATTTTGTTAACAAGTTCTTCTGGCGCCATATAATCATCAAGATTTTTAATAATGTTTTTTAGTTTTCCTTCTATTCGTTTAGGAGAAGTATTATCCGCTGGTTTTTGTCCACCCGATGAAGGATATACAATCTCAAAACCCAATCTTGGAAGTAAATAATGACATTCCATAGCAGTGTATGGAATCTGTTGAATTTCATTTCCATATTTTTCAACAAACCTACCATGAGTTATATGAAGCAACTCTTCGATTTCAGGATTAACTATTAACCTCTCTCTATCTCTCTTCACCGCATTAATCCTATTGTTTATAATTCCTATTTGATTCGCAACACTAGCATTTAGAATTGTTTTCTGTTCTGGAGTAATAAATGTATCATTATTGATGTCGTCAACAACTCTATTAAGTTCGTTTACAGCATTATTCATAGCATCGACATCCTCATTATTGTCTATGCTTGCAACACCATCTTTTTCAACATTCAAAGATGCCACTATCTGATTAATTCGATCATTGTATGTATTTACAACATTGTTTCTTGCATCATCTATACTTTTCTGTAGAGCAATCGCTGCTTCTTCCTGTTTCTTCTCTTGATACGCATTGTATGCATATACACCACCTATAGTACCACCTAAAACTACTACAACTCCAACAACAATTAATACAATAACTACCGTTGATAATCCCTTATTGTTTTTTTAGAAATATCATTCTATATCCCCCCACATTAAATATTTATTAAAAACTTAATAATCAAAATTTTAAAAATTTTATATAATATTACTCTCTTTTATTGCACCAAATCACTTGTTCATCAACGATCCCGTCTTATCAGATGCGACGCAGTATACTTCATACCTATCAAAAACAATATTTGAATATTTACAATGAACAGTATTTGATTCTTCTGGCTGAATAGTTAATACATCAGATGCTTCAGACATTTTAACAATCTTTCCATCCTTATAAAACAGTACAGAAAAACCCGTATTTCTAATTGCCTTATCAGTGTTATTCTTATAAGTAATATCAATTTGTTTCCCTGTGTCTATAGAGGAATACTCTACTCCGTCTGTAGTAAATTCAGTTATGTTATATTTTGCATTCGCCAAAAATGGATCATATACATCTGGTGCAAGCTCAATTCTAAATGTGATGTCAGAATATTCTTCATATGTTTCCTTTTTATTATTTTTATTATATGCTTTAACACTAGCAATCCTTGAACCATTAGCAGGAATATATATATATCCCGTTTGGCCTCTAAATCCAAAAAAACCACTTTTATCTTTATATGTTGCAACAATATGAGAAATATAAACAGGTTTATCATTATTATTTACTACTTTGAAAGCAAGCGCTGGTTCATTATCTGAATTACCACTAATATAGTCTATTTTCTCTATTAAGATATTATCTTTTGACACAGATTGTGCCCATGAACCTTCTTTATTTTCACATATCTCTGCACCCAGAAAATAAACCTCATACCTGTCAAATTCAAGTTTTTCAGGATTCCTTGATGATTCATCTATATATTTAATATTCAAATAATCTTCATTTCCATTCGGAGTTAATACAGCATCTTCATCTTTATTTTTTGCACCACCAATACCTACTATTTCATTTCCTCTATAGAAAAAAACATGTGCTTTAGGATAACCTATTATTTCCCCAGTATTATTTTTTAAGGTAATTGCAATTTTCTTTCCTGTATCAACATAAGAAACATCAATATCTTCTGACGTAAACTTTGGAGAATCACCCGCAAGTTGCTTTGAAAAAGTTACTTCCGAATATTTTTTATAATCTTCATTAACTGGCATACCAAAGGTAGTCATAATATAACTATGTGCCGGAATAACAATATTTGATACAGTAGATTCACACTTTAACCCAATATTCCCATCTGAATCTTTATATAATGCTGAAACACTTGACAAACAGATCTCTTTATAATTATTATTTGTTATTTTTACAACGAGAATTCCATTTGGTGTATAACACACTTGTTCAACCTCAACATTTTTCTCTGTTATTTGAGATGATAAACCACTATCCTCACCTGTTGGTTCTTCTCCAACATACATATTATATATAATAACCCCTCCTATAACCCCAACAAGAATAAAAGTTACTGCAATAACAATTATTATTGCTATTGTCGCTACACCTTTGTCATTAAATGTTTTCATAACATCTGCACCTACTCTCAATAATTAAATAATATTCCAGAAAAACTCCAGCTCTACCATCCATATACATCACAAGCTATAGCTATAACCTTTTTTCATCTAAACATGAAGGAATAATTACATCTTCGTCTGTTCCTATATATCTCGTGATTCTACATAAACTATAATCAATTCTATCTATACCATATTTATAATCTCCAGATGTGTACACTGTTGCTAATGTTACTTCTTCATATTCTTCAGCATTTGAAAGAACTGTCAAATCAACCCACATCATCGAAACAAATAATAGCTTATTTCAGTCGGTCCATGATACATTTCATTCTTCATTGAAACATTAACATTAGATGATTAAAACACTCTTTTAATTAACTATCACATTAACAATTATTGGAATGATTGTCACTGCCAATCCAATAACCACAAGACATATTCCTATTATTAGCCTATATAAAGGAACTGTCGAATTCGTTGATGTGACAGTCTGAGATGTATTGTTATTAGTATGATTTATTCTAGCTCCACATTTCCTACAATATGCCGCTTCAGCACTAATATACATACCACAATTAGGGCAAGACAAATTCTCATCATTGTTTTGAGATAAATCTTCCATATCAGACCTTTTACAAGATAATACATATTTAATTATTAATACTATTCCAACGATTATTAATACTATGCTTATAATAATCAAAATCCCATATTTTCCAATAAACCACATTTTCTACTCCTTAATCTTTAGTATTTTGACGCATTAGTCTTTTTCTCCTATGCTCTCCCATATTCAAATGCTACATACTCAAATTACTTGATAGACCATTTACTATTATTTAACATAATTGTTTTTTGATCTTCTAATAATTGAATTATCTCACCAACAGCAAAGAATCCTAAACTAGAAAGAAAACTCGCAACTAAAACTATAATTCCAACTCCAGAACCAAGTCCGCCGAACACAGAAGTATAACTGTTACTTCCACTTTTACTGAATGAATACAATATGATGATAATCCCTATAATTCCACCAATACACATTATCAACCAAGCCACTACATTAAAAGCAGTAGCAGCTTTATTTCTTTTAAATCTTATTGTTAACTCATTTTGAGTTTGAGTACCACCACTATTTAGCCTCTTCTCAAACTCCCTTGCGCTATTAAGTGTTTTATTATCATCTGTAATTTTCACTTCATAAATATCCTCTATCTTTGCACCACATATTGGGCAATAAACGTTATCATCCTTTATTTCACTTCCACACTTTTCACAAAACATAGTTCTCTCTCCTTTCAAGCATTTATCGAGTATTCGTATAATTGATATACATAGTATGACCACAATACTAAACAATGAATTTTATCTAAGTGAAAACTTCATGAGTTTTATCTAGTTTGACATTCACTGAATGTCAACCTTGAAGATAGAATATCATAAAACTATATTGGTGACAAGCAGTGAGTGTCAAACAATCTTCTGATAATACAATGATTAAAAGGATTTTCCAATGTTTATAAACAAAACAGACGAAGGACTTAATAACATATGTGGAAAAAATGTGGCAAAATATCGCACAAAAATGAAAATATCTCAACGCGAATTAGCTGACAGGCTACAAGTCGAAGGTCTTGATGTTGACAAGAACGCTATACAACGCATTGAAGCTGGAAAAAGATTTGTTACAGATATAGATTTAGTTTATTTATGTAAAGCTCTATCATGTTCTCTCAATGACCTATTATCAGTCTAATAATCAAAAAAGAGGGGCTCCTTCACCCCTCTTAAGACTTGTATTCCTCTATGATACACAACTATTAATTATATAAACATCGCCATATAATGTGGAAGCGTTACTTTACTGCCAACTCTACCAACATTTCCTGCAATAAATTTGTATGCACAATGAGGTTTATAATCATTAATATAGTTATTTAACGATACAGTTGCTGAATTCTTGGCCTTTACTTCTATAGGAACAACACCGCCATCTTTTTCAATCAAAAATTCTAATTCATGATCATCATCAGGTTTATAGTAATATATTTTATATCCATTTCGAATCAAGCAATTAGCAATTATGTTTTCATATATTCCACCTTTTGCATTACCCTTAATTGAACCATCAAGTATTGATCGTCTAGTCTCAAATCCGTATATTGCCGTTAGAAGACCTGTGTCATTAATATATAGTTTAAATTGCTCTTCAACCGAATTAGCAAGAAGAGGAATATATGGCTCTCTTATATTATAGCATGGTTGTACCATTGAAGAATCTATAAGCCACCTTATACTGTCGCCATACTTTTTTGATGAAGACTTTTTCTCTACGGTAGAATACTGAAACTTTTTCAATTCCTTGGCAAGTTGTTTAGGAATCGCATCATAGCACGCTCTGACTTTTTGCTTTTCTGCTCCCTTTGCATGTTTTGATATATCAAACCGATAGTTTTCAAGTATTTGCTCTTGTATTGACAACACCTCGTTGAAATCATGATGTGAACTATATACTTCTACTACTTCAGGCATTCCTCCCACAACTATATATTCTCTAAAAAGCTCTTCAAATTTTTTATTAATAAAATCATCAACCTTCAATTCATTTATAAATGAATTCCTAAGATCCGATATAATATCTGGACTGTATCCTTCCGCCCACAAAAACTCTTCAAAATCAAGAGAATACATTGTCATAAAAGATTCATATCCTGTCGGAACAGATTCAGGTGCTTCCGCTTCCTCATCACCATTCTCTGCATACGCAAGACCTAACAAACTACCAGACGAAATAATATCAAATCTCTTATCTTCTGTCAGAAATTTTATAGCTGTACGGGCGTTGCCACAATTCTGTATCTCGTCTAGAAAAATAAGAGTTTTCCCCGGGATAAGTCGTATATCGGGCATCTCTATCGACATACGCTTATATATAGTATCTGCATCCAAGCTAGCATCGAAGATTCTTTTTAATTGTTTCTGATTAAGAAAGTTAATCTCTATGTAAGAATCATATTCATTTTTTCCAAACTCTCGCACTAAATAAGTCTTCCCTACTTGTCTAGCGCCTTTTACCATCAAACTCTTTTTATTTGTGCTATTTTTCCATTTTAATAATTTATCATAGGCTTTTCTCTTAAGCATAATACACCCCTCCATACACATAAAATACATCAAATTACTTAATCAGTCAACAAAAAAGGAATAGAATCGGAGGTTCATATTGCCAAAAAAGGAATAGAATCGGAGGTTCATATTGCCAAAAAAGGAATAGAATCGGAGGTTCGTTTTAGGGAAAAAGGAATAGAATCGGAGGTTTGTTTTGCCAAAAAAGGAATAGAATCGGAGAATCGGGTGTGTGGCGCTAGTGTCATTCACAGTTAACGCTAATCCCACCCTGGGACGTGTGGCGCTAGTGTTATCTGCGACATTAATTCAAGCCTATACATATGTTAATGATTGATTGCAGGAAGGAATTTCTCGCTAGGGATGGCGAGAAAAGTCAGGCGGCGTCTGAGACGCATCGCCTGACGGTTTCTGTCCAACTTGTTAATTGCACTAATATCAATCATTTACATATGTAAGGCGAAGGATTAGGAGCAGATGATACTAGCGCCACACGCCCCAGGGTGGATTAGTTAATTCAAGCAGCTGATACTAGCACCACACACCCTAAAACACAAAAAAAGTACCCCAGCATCTGAAAATCAGATGTTGGAGTACTTATTATTTATCTATTTAACTTTAGGAGTTAATTAGTCTGCCTTGTATAGGCTAACAAGCTTCTGCAAGTATGCATAACGCTCTTCTGCAATCTGCTCTGACTTAGCAAACAATTCTGCAGCTCTCTCAGGGTTGAACTTAGCAAGTGATGCATATCTGTTCTCTCCCTTAAGGAAGTCTTGATATCCATCGAATGCAGGAGCCTTAGAATCTAAGCTGAATGCATCCTTACCTTCAGCGGCAAGTGCAGGATTGTATCTGAAGTTGAACCAGTAACCTGATTCTACAGCTAACTTCTCTTCTGTCTGAGCCTTGCTCATTCCCTTACGGATACCATGGTTAATACATGGAGCGTAAGCGATGATTAATGAAGGTCCTGGATAAGCTTCTGCTTCTGCAATAGCCTTAACACACTGGTTCATATCAGCACCCATTGAAATGTGTGCAACATATACATAACCGTAGCTCATTGCGATTCCAGCAAGATCCTTCTTCTTAGTCTCTTTACCACCAGCAGCGAACTGAGCAATAGCACCAACTGGAGTAGCCTTAGAAGACTGTCCACCTGTGTTAGAATAAACCTCTGTATCGAATACCATAATGTTGATGTCCTTACCAGAAGCAAGTACGTGGTCAACACCACCGAATCCGATATCATAAGCCCATCCGTCACCACCGAAGATCCATTGTGACTTCTTAGCAAGATAATCCTTCTCTTTGAGGATTTCGTTACCTCTGTCGCAGTTGCAAGCCTCTAATACCTTAACAAGCTTATCTGTAGCCTCTCCGTTAGTAACACCAGAATCGAATGTATCATTCCATTCCTTAATAGCATCCTTAACTTCCTGCTTCTCAGCCTTGTCATAGATATCATTAAGCTCATCTCTTAATCTATCACGAATAGCACGTTGAGCTAGTAACATACCATATCCGAACTCAGCTGCATCCTCGAATAATGAGTTAGACCAAGCAGGACCATGACCAGCCTTATTAACTGTATAAGGTGTAGAAGGTGATGAGTTAGCCCAGATTGATGAACAACCTGTTGCGTTAGCAATATACATTCTATCACCGAATAACTGTGTAATTAACTTAGCATAAGGTGTCTCTCCACATCCACCACAAGCTCCTGAGAACTCAAGAAGTGGCTGTCTGAACTGAGAACCCTTAACAGTATTAATCTTGAACTTAGCAATAACATCTTCCTTATCATCAAGAGATACTGCATAGTTGAAGTATTCCTGCTCTTCCTTGTTATCTTCAAATGACTTAAGTGTAATAGCCTGTACCTTGTCAGGACATACATTTACACAAGAGCCACATCCTGTACAGTCGTAAGCAGAAATAACAACTGCAAATTTGTACTCAGGCATTCCAACCATATCCTTGCATTGCATTCCTTCTGGAGCCTTAGCAGCCTCATCAGCTGTCATAGCAACAGGTCTGATTGCAGCATGTGGACATACGTAAGAACACTGGTTACATCCGATACACTTAGTAGCATCCCATACAGGAACGTCTGTTGCTACACCACGCTTCTCATATGCAGCTGTACCTGATGGTGTCCAACCTGTCTCATATGTTCTTGTAACAGATACAGGAATTGTATTACCCTGCTGTCCGTTAACCTTAGCCTGAATATTCTTAACGAAGTCAACAACTTCTTTACGTCCGCCTTCAGGAATAGCCTCACCAAGCTCATCATCCTTGCAGTTCTTCCAAGAATCAGGAACATCAACCTTGATGTATGCCTTAGCACCAGCATCGATAGCGTCATGATTCATCTTAACGATGTCATCACCCTTCTTAGAGTATGCCTTAGTAGCGGCATCCTTCATAAGACCGATAACCTTCTCTTCAGGAATAAGCTTAGTAATTGAGAAGAATGCTGACTGAAGTACAGTATTGATACGATTGCCAAGACCAATCTCTTTACCAATCTTAACACCATCAATAATGTAGAATTCAATATTGTTCTCAGCGATATATCTCTTAACCTGACCTGGTAATTTCTCATCTAATTCATCAACTGACCACTGTGTATTGAATAGGAATCTACCACCTGGTACAAGCTCCTGTACCATATTGTACTTATAGATATAAGCTGTACAGTGGCAGGCAACGAAGTCAGCCTTAGTAATAAGATATGTAGATCTGATTGGTGAATGTCCAAAACGAAGATGTGACATTGTAACACCACCAGACTTCTTAGAGTCATAATCGAAATATGCCTGAGCATACATATCTGTATTATCACCGATAATCTTAATAGAGTTCTTGTTAGCACCAACAGTACCGTCAGCACCAAGACCCCAGAACTTACAGTTAGTTGTTCCCTCTGGTGTTGTAACAGGATTCTCTGTAACCTCAAGAGATAAGTTAGTTACATCATCAATAATTCCAAGTGTGAAATGCTTCTTAGAATCATTATTGAATGCTGCAATAATATCACCAGGCTTTGTATCCTTAGCACCAAGACCAAATCTACCACCGAATACAGGTGTTGTCTCGAACTTAGAACCCTTAAGTGCTGCAACAACATCTAAGTATAGAGGCTCACCATGTGAACCTGGCTCCTTAGTTCTATCAAGAACAACGATTCTCTTAGCAGAATCAGGAATAGCATTAACAAATGCTTCCTCTGAGAATGGACGATATAATCTAACCTTAACAAGACCAACCTTGCTTCCGTTAGCATTCATATAATCGATTGTCTCTTCAATTGTCTCATTAACAGAACCCATAGCAACCATTACTACTTCTGCATCAGGTGCACCATAGTAATTGAATAACTTATAGTCTGTACCAATCTTCTCATTAACCTTGTCCATGTACTTCTGAACAACAGCTGGAAGATCATTGTAAGTTGTATTACAAGCTTCTCTTGACTGGAAGAAGATATCAGGGTTCTGAGCTGAACCCAACTCCTTAGGATGGTTAGGGTTAAGTGCGTTAGCTCTGAATGCATCAACTGCATCCATATTAACCATATCCTTAAGGTCTTCATAATCCCAAGCTTCAATCTTCTGAATCTCGTGAGATGTTCTGAATCCATCGAAGAAGTTCATAAATGTCATTCCACCATCGATAGCTGCACAGTGAGCTACAGGTGTAAGGTCCATAACTTCCTGAACTGAAGATTCACAAAGCATAGCAACACCAGTCTGACGACAAGCCATTACGTCTGAATGATCACCGAAGATGTTAAGTGCGTGACTTGCTACACAACGTGCAGATACGTTGATTACACCTGGAAGTCTCTCACCAGCCATCTTATAGAGGTTAGGAATCATAAGAAGCAAACCTTGTGATGCTGTAAATGTTGTTGTTAATGCACCAGCTGTAAGTGAACCATGTACTGATCCAGCTGCTCCAGCCTCTGATTGCATTTCTGTTACTTGAACTGTCTGTCCGAAGATATTCTTACGTCCAGCAGTTGCCCACTCATCAGTGTGCTCCGCCATAACTGATGAAGGTGTGATAGGATAGATAGCCGCAACATCAGTATATGCATAAGAAGCATGTGCTGCTGCCTGGTTACCATCCATGGTTTTCATAGATCTTTTCATACTTAATTTCCTCCTAAAGAAATAATTTACGCTAAAGAATATTCTACTATATAAACACACCAAAAATCAATAGAGAGTATTGATGGTTTTGTTCTAAATCAGAAACTTGCCTATATTTTCTCCTTAACATCCTCTGTTACGTCCTTAAGAAACTGGTCCATATTGTCTCTAAGCTCCTCCCATTCATAATTCTTAATGGAATCAAGTGGTATAGGTGCATCAGATATAGGCTCATACTCAATGTTAGTTGTAGTCACCCTTCCATTGATATATGCCTGTCCTATTAACGCCCCATCCTTATAGGCCTTAAGCCTCTTGACCTGAATATCATAGCCATCATTGTTTTTACCATATACAACTGCTCCATTACCTGTATATACATTTCCATCCTTGGTATCATATTGAAATGCTACATCAATACAATTTGAATACAAATAGTCCCCTCTCTTAACAAGCAGCACAGTGACCTTCTCGTTATCAGGAAGCTTCTTGGTCAATGTAACATTTCCCATACTAACACCATCTACAGTCACAAATGCATCAGGAAGAACATTATCTATATCCATATTAATTCTTCTAATCTTGCAGCCTCTTGTAATATACATGCTAAACTCTATATTCTCTTTAGGCACTTCCATTCCAAGGAGCTGCCAGATGAATTCACCCTTACCTGTAGGAATGGTGATGGCATACTCGTAGCTAACCGTTCCATCATCGTCAACAAGCTTCTCCCCTGTCTCTTCTATCTCAATATCATTGGCAAATTCTATGAAGTTGCCCATATTATCAGCAAACCATTCACCACTCAAATTACCGTTAAGCATTGGAGCCTTCGGGTAAAGGTCAGCGTCAGAAGTAAGGGAATATGCAAGATTCTGGAGGCTTGGCACAATTAGATACATGGTTTTATCAACAGCATAAAAATCCACTTCCCCTACATCAACAAATAGGACCTTGGCATCCGCCTTTACAGACATCTGTTTCCTATCAAAGCATCTCACACCATGGATAACCGCACTAGACGTATAACCAAATCCTTCTATATCACTGGCAATCAAATCACCATTGAATTCTATATCGCCATTTGCATAATCTCTACACAGCTCCATAATATCCAGATTATACCCTATGAAGCTACTGTCATTAAGCTCTTCTACTGCGAATCGAGCGATACCCACAAGGAATTTTACCCTGGGATTAAAGACAGCAAAAAGAAGACTACTAATAATAATAGCCGCAAAAATACTAGCAATTATAATTAATGCCTTAACCCCTTTCTTCATAGGTTTCTTCTCTTTCATAGATATCCCTCTCTAGTGCACATTTCCAGTATTGATATAATTCTCATAATAAACTGTATGCTTGAACTTCTCTTCTATCTCAGGGCTGTCCAAATTTCCGTACACCCTTACAATCTCGTCAAATGCGTATTGCACATCTTCTATTCCATTGCTAAAGCCATGAGCATCCAAATCGCCGCCCTTGCTTCTTATACTATCCCTGGCGTGATTAACATATAACTGCTCAACGTAGTTAGCAATATTAGATGCAACTGCAACTGCTGGATATTTCCCTTCTGCCTTGGTCACATAGTTCATCCTAACGCCACTAGTATCTAAGCGGTACTTTTCTTTTGATACGTATTTGCCATAATTATCGGAAGCATTAGTTACCCCAAGGAAATTATCAAGTACAACATCCTTAATAATTATCCCCTGCTTCGCAAGATGATTGGCAAGATTAAAGCCCGCTCTGTTATGCATAATTGCAAGAATCTTGTTAGCGCTCATCTTCTCATCATGAAGCTTATTATAGTAATCATTATCAATTGAATATACGCTGTATGTGATTCCTAAGGCCTCATTAACATATATGCCGTTTTTGACTTCACTATAATCTGTAAAATGTGTAAGCTGGCTTCCAATCTTAACACATTTGTCAGTATCTAATCCGTAATTCTTAGAATCCCTTGTGGCACTAATGCTCTTAAGCTCGACCATATGAGCCCCATCGAGATATGCAGCAACAACAACAGGTATACGAAATGGTTCTCCCTTGCCCACCTCGTCCTGACCAATGTAGTAATCTGATATAGACACCAGATTATCAGCTTCCTCGGCAACATCTACTGAAGGGCTGTCGGAATCTGATTCTGCCCCATCTTCATTCATGTAATGCTGTGCCTCGGCTAAAGTAGTAAACCCTTTATAATCCGCCTTAGGATACCCCTTAACATTAGCCTCACACTCAGCCCATGTCTCATATATACCTGGTGTCAACCCCACCTTTACTGCGTAAAATTTCTTCTTCGCCATACATTTCCTCTAATGCACATTTCCTCTATAATGAAACACCCCCTCATATTCATTCGGGGGCATTCTGATTATACTTTATCTTAATACTTATAGATTAATTATCTTCCTCAGCCTCAGCAGACTTAGCATAAACTGCCTGACGCTTACGAGCCATCTCGTCACTCTCAAGGTATTCGTCGTATGTAGTAACCTTGTCAATGATTGTACCGTCTGGCATAATCTCAATAATTCTGTTAGCTGTTGTCTGAACAACCTGATGATCTCTAGAAGAAAACAGCACTACTCCAGGGAACTTAGTAAGTCCTGTGTTAAGAGCAGTAATAGATTCCATATCCAAATGGTCTGTTGGCTCATCTAATACAAGTACATTAGAATTCTCAATCATCATTCTGGATAAAAGAACTCTTACCTTCTCTCCTCCTGATAATACGCGCATCTTCTTAACACCGTCTTCACCAGCGAATAACATTCGTCCAAGGAAGCCTCTTACATAAGTGGCATCCTTAATCTCAGAAAACTGTGTTAACCAGTCAACAATAATAAGGTCAGTATCGAATATCTTCGTATTGTCCTTAGGGAAATAACTCTGTGTTGTTGTTACACCCCATTTGTAGCTGCCCTCGTCTGGTTCAAGTTCGCCCATAAGTATCTGGAATAACGTTGTCTTGGCAATCTCATTTGCACCAACAAAAGCAATCTTATCATCATGTCCCACTGTAAATGATACATTATCAAGAACCTTCACGCCGTCAATTGTCTTGCTGATTCCCTCAACACTAAGAACCTCGTTACCAATCTCACGCTCTGGTCTAAAGTCGATATATGGATACTTTCTGCTAGATGGCTTAATGTCATCAAGCTGAATCTTCTCTAATGCACGTTTTCTAGAGGTAGCCTGCTTAGACTTAGAAGCATTAGCAGAGAAACGTGAAATGAATTCCTGCAATTCCTTAATCTGCTCTTCCTTCTTCTTATTAGCTTCCTTACGCTGCTTCATGATCAATTGTGAAGACTCATACCAGAAGTCGTAGTTACCGGCATAAAGCTGAATCTTGCCATAATCAATATCAGCCGTATTAGTACATACCTTATTAAGGAAATATCTATCGTGGCTTACCACTATTACTGTATTATCATAGTTAATTAGGAACTCCTCAAGCCATGCAATAGCATCAAGGTCTAAGTGGTTAGTTGGCTCATCAAGAAGTAATATGTCAGGATTACCAAATAGTGCCTTAGCAAGAAGCACCTTCACCTTCTGGTCACCATTGAGATTACTCATAAGCTCATAGTGAAGTTCTGGCTCAATTCCAAGTCCATTAAGAAGAGTTGCTGCATCACTTTCTGCATTCCAGCCATCCATCTCAGCAAACTCAGCTTCCAATTCAGATGCCTTGATTCCATCTTCATCAGAGAAATCCTCCTTCATATAGATGGCATCCTTTTCCTTCATAATGTCATATAGACGCTGGTTACCCATAATAACAGTATCAATAACCGGGTACTCATCGTATTTGAAATGGTCCTGCTCTAATACTGACAGACGCTGACCTGGCGTAATTATTACATCACCATTAGTAGGCTCTAGCTGTCCAGATAATATCTTAAGAAATGTTGATTTACCAGCTCCATTTGCACCAATAAGACCATAGCAGTTACCTTCTGTGAACTTAATATTAACATCCTCAAATAGAGCTTTCTTACCTAATCTTAAAGTAATATTACTTGCTTGAATCATTATTCTAACCTCTTTCTATACTTATATATTTCTGATTAACTGTAAATAAGTCCACGCTCATGAGAAAATCGCTTTGGACTTATTTACAGTTAATCCAAGCTATACTTATAGCTAATTCTTAAAGCTGTGTACTGGCCTAGGAATGCTTCCAGTTCTGTTAATAAAATCATCACAGGAGAACTTATTAACAGGCATTATTGGGGCATAGCCAAATAATCCACCAAACTCAACGCTCTCTCCTACATCCTTGCCAATAACAGGTATTATTCTAACAGCAGTTGTCTTACCATTAACCATTCCTATTGCCATCTCATCAGCAATTATTCCTGATATGGAAGTTGCCTTAGTTGAGCCAGGGATAGCAATCATATCAAGTCCAACAGAACATACACATGTCATTGCCTCTAGCTTCTCAAGTGTAATTGCTCCAGCCTTAACAGCATCAATCATTCCCTGGTCTTCTGATACTGGGATAAATGCGCCCGATAAGCCTCCAACATAAGAAGAAGCCATTACGCCTCCCTTCTTAACCTGATCATTAAGAAGTGCTAACGCTGCAGTTGTACCAGGAGCTCCTGCATACTCTAATCCCATCTCACAGAGAATATCAGCAACAGAATCACCTATTGCTGGTGTTGGTGCAAGGGACAGGTCAACTATACCAAATGGAATGCCAAGCATTCTAGATGCTTCCTTGGCAACTAACTGTCCTACTCTTGTTACCTTGAAGGCAGTCTGCTTAATTGTCTCGCATAATACTTCGAAGCTCTCGCCTCTTACTGATTCAAGTGCTGTCTTAACAACACCAGGGCCAGATACACCTACATTAATAACGGCATCACCTTCTGTCACACCATGAAAAGCTCCTGCCATAAATGGATTATCATCTGGTGCATTACAGAATACAACAAGCTTCATGCAATCCACTGAATCTCTGTCCTTAGATGCATCAGCAAGCTCAAGTATAATCTGTCCCATTAATCGTACAGCATCCATATTGATTCCTGTTGTTGTGGCACCAAGATTAACAGAGGAACATACCCTCTGGGTATTAGTTAATGCCATAGGAATTGATTTAATCAGCATTTCTTCTGCCTTAGTCATATCCTTGCCAACAAGAGCAGAGTACCCACCAATAAGATTAGCGCCAACTTCTGTTGCCGCTTTATCAAGAGTCTTAGCAATTGTTACAAAATCCTCTGGCTTATTGCAGGCGCTGGCTCCTACAATAGAGACTGGCGTTACAGATATTCTCCTATTCACAATAGGAATACCGAACTGACTCTCTATCTTGCCTGCAACCTCGTCAAGGTCCTTGGCAGTTGATGTAATTTTCTTATATATATTCTCATTAAGTTCATCAAGATTGCTTGAGCCACAATCTAAGAGACTAATTCCAATTGTGATAGTTCGAACATCTAGGTTCTCCTTATCAATCATCTCATTAGTCTCAATAACTTCTCTACTGTTAATCATACTTTGCTCCTATATGGTATCGTTCTTATTATATTCTAGGGGTGTCCGCACGCTCATACAGAAAATCGCTTAGCAGACCCCCTAGAATATAATCTGCCTACGCTCATAAAGAAAATCGCTTAGCAGCATTTTGAAATCTTCATCTTTTATATTCTATGCATCATCTCAAATATTTCTTCACGTTGACAGCGGATTTGCACACCGATTTCATTGCCAAGCTTCTCCAGAGCCTCCTGACAAGCACCGAAGTCGACGTCGCTAGAAGAGCGATCTGCAATCATCATCATATTGAAATATCCAGAGACAATTGTCTGGGATATATCAAGCACGTTAATCTTTACTTCTGCAAGATAAGTACATACCTTAGCAATTATTCCAACTGTATCTTTTCCAACTACTGTAATAATTATTCTTTCCATTACTATTCCTCTTACCAATTATCTTAATATAGTATGAGCCGCTATCAATCGCTATACAACTACTCTCTCTGACGCCTCATATCTTGGAGCGCATATAATCTTGAAATCATCAGGTTCATAAGGCGTATCGCTTAATTTGACTTCACACCTTACAGCTTCATAAGCAAGCTCAGGTACATTGTTCTCCTTACTCATATGACCCAGAAGAACTGTCTGAAGATTATCACCTGCTATACGACATAGTAGCTGTCCTGACATCTCATTAGATAAATGTCCTCTATCACTATTAACTCTTCTCTTAAGCCAAGGCTCATATCTTCCGACCTGCAACATATTATAGTCGTAATTAGCTTCAAGAAGAATCGCATTGACATCCTGTAATTTGCCAACGATATAATCATCGTATTTGCCAAGGTCTGTCATGATAGCCATCTTCTTGTCATCTCCTGATATAGCATAGGCAACAGGTTCGTATGTATCATGACTAATCTTAATAGGATCAACTGTTAATGGTCCCACCGAAAATGTCTCATCATAGTGAATCTCATTAAAAAGGGACTCATCAATCTTACCTACACTCTTGCATTCCATAATGCCCTGCCAAGTGCCCTTAGTAGTATAAATTGGCACATGCAGCTTCCTGGATAATACACCCAGTCCACTTATATGGTCACCATGCTCGTGAGTAACAAGTATGGCATTAATATCAGTACTTGTCAGATTATATCTGTTAAGACCTTCTTCAACCTTCTTACCTGTTATACCAGCATCAACTAATACATGATAATCACCTGTTCCAACACAGATACAGTTGCCACTGCTGCTTGACGCTATTGAGAACATTTCCATAATCTAATCTGCTCCTATATAACCTCTACCTATTTCCCACCAAGCTCCTGCCAATATATGTCTATCTTATCACCACTCTTAAGAGTATCTGAATAGCCACATCTATTGCCATTAATCAATGTGACAATTGCTCGACCTCTGCTGTCTCTTGTGTCGAAATCAATCACATCGAAGACATCAACAAATACATATTTACTCTTACCAGTTAATGTAACCTCTTCATTATTAACAATTACATTAAGTGGGATAGGAATCTCTTTAGTCATGCCATCAATTCCCTCACCAGAGGCATTATCAGAATCAGATGCCATTGAATCATGAGATTCTTCTGAGGAATCCTCAATTATATCATCAACAATTGCATCTATCTGAGAGTCAGCAATCTCTAGTGGGTCAGCGTTATTCTCTGCAGATACTGTATCATCAGCTGACTCATCATCTACTGATGTATCGTCTAAGGAAGCAGCCTGGGATTCATCTCCTTCATTAGCTGATTGTTCTTCATCCGTATTAGGCGGATTATTAATATTTTCAATAGCTTCATCAACCTGTTCCTTAGTCATGCCTCCTACAATTGTATCTCCACCTTCACCTTCAGTAGCTCCATATCCTGTTACTGTCCAGTCAACGTTGAAATTCTCATATACGAGGGTATCCTTATCAGCCTCTCTGTTATTAACGAGAATGCTGTAATTATCATCAATCTCAACATCCATGAATTCAGCAATCTGACCTACACTATAGAAACTTCTAGTCTCAATCACATCTCCATCCTTAATCTGGTAGCTTCCAGGCTCTAATGAACCATTAACCTCAACGAATTTAGGACATGTAATCTGCTTACCACATACGAAGAAGCTAACAGTAGCAGATGTGAATTCATCAAGCTGTTCAATAGTGGAGCTGGCCTTGCCACCTTCGGTAGATGCCTCAATAGTAATATATGAGTTAGGCTCTAAAGGAGTGTTAAGTCCAACTACAGTATCGTTCATCTAAACAACTGCAGACTCCCCTTCTTCACCACGAATCATTTTAGCAACGCCATTAACAGTATAATGAATCTCTTTGCCACGACGAGGGAATAGTTCATCAGTATCCCATCCTGCCTGCATAGCGGCATCAACAACAGTAAGATGACCGTTATCATATAGCTTCATCATCTCATCATTAAAATGAATCATAATGAAATTGTTCTTCTGCTCATAATAATTAAGGCATATTCCAATTGGTGTAACAATAAGAGAATCCTTCGTCAAATCATTAGACTCGAAGATAATTCCCTTCATTACCTCCTCGCCTCTAATGGCTACGCGGTCCGTGGAAATGTCTAATTTCTTAGCAAGGGAATCAGTAAATCCATGTACTCTTCCGCCACCACCTACAACAAATGCAGCTGACACTGGCTTATCACCATTAAGCTCAATTATCTTCTCTGCAACAGCGTCAGCCATTTTCTTCTGAATTGGCTCAACTAACTTCCATACATCCTTAGACGGAATCGTATGCGTAAGTCCCATAATATCGTCATAAGTAACCTCCTTCTCTTCAGAAGAAGTCTTCTTAATAGACTCAGCAGTATCAAAGTCAACGAGATATTCATGAACTATTGCCTCTGTAAGCTCATCACCTGCGTAAGGAATCATTCCATAGGCAATGATACTTCCATCTCTTGTGATACAGATATCACTTGTACCTGCTCCAACATCCACAAGAGCAATGTTAAGCATACGGAAGCTTTCAGGAATAGCAACATTAATAGCAGCAATAGGCTCCAATGTAAGATTAGCAACCTTAAGTCCTGCTTTCTCTACTGCAGAATATAGTCCGTCAACAACGTCCTCTGGAAGAAATGTTACAATAATAACCTCTTCTATCTTGTTAGCCTTATGACCTTCAAGGGCTGTAAATATCTCACCATTGAGATAATACTTCATAACAGAGTAGCCTACACAATAGAACTTGTACTTCTCGTCTTCATTCTCCTTAAGAATACTCTGTGCCTGATCAACACCCATTAAGTCAAGAGTATGAAGGTCTTCTCCACTAACAACAGTTTCTTCTTCATAATCATATTCAACTCTGGTTGTTATTGTACGAAGCACACGACCAGCGGCAGCAATACATACATCTCTTAGCTGCATCTTAAGCTGTGACTCCAAGGCCTCTTTAACGTTGCCAATAGTTTTAGCAACTCTTGCAATATCATGAATCTGGCCATCAATCATAGCTCTTGAATCGTGCTCCTCGCTATACTGACCAACTACATGAAAGCCATCCTCATCATTATATCCAACCGTACCTACTACGTTTCTTGTTCCAATATCTAATCCGAATACATAATCCTTATCTGAACTAGTTGCCATTTTATCCTCCTAAAAATAAAAATGGTATAAAAAACCTAAGTTATTATACCATTTCATATAGTTAGTCGCAATGTAAAATGTGACTTATATTGTTATATAAATCTTCAATATTTCCATCATTATTAATTGTATGTGTACAATGAGCCTTATACTCTTCATCACTTAGCTGTGATGACATAATTTCGTCTATTCTTCCTTCAGAATATCCACGGGTTCTCTTAAGGCGCTCACACCTTGTACTCCTAGAGGCGTATATAAACCATGTCTCATCAAATAGCTTATCATATCCTTCTTCAATAGCAAGGGCAACCTCGAAGAAATAATAATCATAACTACCCTTTTTGTCTTCACCTGCAACATCCTCAAGAACATATTCTTTTACAGCAGGATGCACTATGGAATTAACAATCCCGCGCCCCTTATCACTTGCAAATACTAATTCTGATAGCTTCTTCTTATCAAAGGGAGGATAATCCGATTTATTGTCTGCTTGCACTGCGTCTTCTTCTAAGCTTAAGCCACTCTCTACTTCTTCCCTTACTAATGTCTTATCAGGAAAAGCCTTAATTATATCGAAGTAACACTTTTCACCTGGAATCATAAGCTTTTTGGCAATATCATCTGCTCTAATAATCTTGCAGTTACAATTATCCTTAAGATACTTAAGGACCTTACTCTTGCCTGAACCTACGCCACCTGTAATAACAACCTTCTTCATCACTTAGCCTCATACCATGTATCACCTGAATGTATATCAATTTCAAGAGGAACAGATAACTTCAGCGCACCCATCATCTCTTCTTCTAACAACTTGTATACTTCATCCTCTTCATCCTTAGAAGCCTCGATTAATAATTCATCATGAACCTGAAGAATTAGTCGTGACTTCATATTCTGACTGCGAAGTCTCTTATCTACATTGACCATTGCAATCTTAATAATATCTGCTGCACTACCCTGAATAGGTGTATTCATTGCAACTCTTTCGCCAAATCCCCTTAGATTATAATTCTTAGATTGCAGTTCTATGATAGGACGCTTTCTTCCAAGTATCGTCTCAGAATATCCCTTTTCCTTCGCAGTTGCAACTAATCCATCTAAGAACTCCTTCATCTTAGGATAAGCCTTGAAGTAGTCTTCTATATATTGCTTGGCTTCCTTACGAGATATCCCCAGATTCTGAGACAGCCCAAATGAACTTTCTCCATATACAATTCCAAAATTAACCGCCTTGGCAGTTCTGCGCATTAGCGGTGTCACCTCATCAGCTTCTACATCAAATATCTTCGATGCAGTACTTGTATGAATATCATCCCCTCTGTTAAATGCATCAATTAATTCCTGATCCTCTGACATATGCGCCAATACTCTAAGCTCTACCTGAGAATAATCAGCATCTACGAATACATAATCCTTCTTAGGAATAAACACTTTACGAATTAATCTTCCAAGCTCCATCCTAATCGGAATATTCTGAAGATTAGGCTCAGTACAAGACAGCCTTCCTGTTGCTGTTACTGTCTGCTGGAAATTACAATGAATCTTGCCATCAGCAGCCTGTTCCTTAAGCAGCCCTTCTACGTATGTAGAATGAAGCTTACTTAGACCACGATACTCTAATATATCCTGTATTATCTCATGCTCTGGCGCTAACTTCTCTAACACATCTGCCGCTGTGGAATAGCCAGACTTAGTCTTCTTAGAACCAGGTAGTCCCAGCTTATCTTCTGAGAAAAGTATCTCTCCTAACTGCTTAGGTGAATTAATATTGAACTTCTCCCCAGCGAGCTCATATATTGTAGATTCTAATTCCTTAATCCTGCCATCTAAGGTAACACCATACTCTACCAATTCGTTTCTATCTAATGTGATTCCTTCGTTTTCCATATCATACAAGGTATATAGAAGAGGCATCTCAATATCAAAATACAACTGATTATATTCATTCTTAAGCTGTGGCAACACCTTAATATAAGAAGCGCAGGCTATATATGCATCATTACATATATACTCAATGATTTCCTTCTGCTTTGTGTCAAATACAGAGGCAATATTCTTCTTACCAATCAACTCCTCTTTGTCAGGAAGCATTAGCCCCAGGTATTCGCTGGCAACATCAGCATATTCATATTCCTTCTTGGTAGGATTGAATAGGTAAAATGCTACTGCCACATCAAAGCATTTATCCCTGTTAAGCTTAGGAAAATCATATAGCGTATCCTTGAGATTAAAGCATACGATATTACATTTATCAGACAAGTCGTATATTGCATTAGTAATATATGTCTCGCTAATCTCTTCGCTTAGGTCAACACAGTAGCAGTCCTTTTTATCGGACAGGGCAACCAGTCGCAGAGCATCCTTGCTAAACAAATCAAGCTGACCATCCTTCTCATCATCATTGAACTTCACATAGTCAAATCCCACATATTCTTCGAAGGATAATCTCTCTAACAACTTCTCTACCTGGGAAAGCTTATTAATAACCTTGTACTCCTGCTTGTCTAGAGACTTCACATTATCTTCGAATCTAGGAAGAAGTCTCTTAATCTCCCATTCCTTACATAGAAGATAGGCTTCGTTAGTATATATATTCTCAAGCTTGCAATCATTAATATCATAATCAATGTCAGCCTCAACGCATATTGTGGCAAGCTCCTTAGACATTACTGCCTGGTCATAGAATTCCTTAAGATTCTTAGACGCTTTAGGCGGCTTAAGCTCATCCACATTTGCATAGGCATTCTCAATTGACTTATACTTACTAATAATTGTCTTAGCTGTCTTCTCTCCAATTGATGGCACCCCTGGAATATTATCAGAAGAATCTCCCATTAACGCCTTAACATCTATAAACTCAATAGGAGTACAGCCATACTCCTCTTCTACATCCTTGTCGTAATAATAGAAGGTGGTGGTAACACCTTTGCTAGTCTTAGGAATTACAATCTTAACCTTAGAGGTTGCAAGCTGAAGTAAATCTCTATCTCCTGACAGAATTGCAACATCCATTCCTTCTGCTTCCCCTATGCGAGAAATTGTTCCTAATATGTCATCAGCCTCATAGCCTTCCTTCTTAACAATAGTAATGCCCATTGCCTCTAACATCTCTTGAATCATAGGAACCTGAACTCTAAGGTCTTCGTCCATAGGCTTACGAGTTCCCTTATATTCTTCGAACATCTTATGTCGAAATGTTGGCGCACTTACATCAAATGCAACTGTAATATAATCAGGCTCTTCCTCTTCAATATACTTAAACATCATATTAAGAAAGCCATATACCGCATTAGTTGGCACTCCCTTAGAATTAGAAAGTCCACGAACACCGTAATATGCTCTATTCAATATGCTATGTCCATCTATTAGAAGTAATTTGCTCATTGTATCTCCTTTACATATAAGATGTATAGCCACATCTATTATCTAGCCTGGCCACATCTATGATTTACTCTATTATTGCTGTGACCTTACCAAGCCACTTGCATTCTTCCTCAGTAAGGTATGGACTAATCTTCTCATATACCATTCTGTGATAATCATTAAGATATGATAATTCATCATCAGTTAGCATCTCTATATCGATGCATTCTCTTTCGAATGGCGCAAGGGTAAGACAATCAAATCTGTAAAATGTGCCATAGGAATTAGTAACATCTTCAACACATAACAGTTCATTCTCAAGTCTGATTCCATACTCCCTTTCAAGATATATTCCTGGCTCATCAGTAGTAATCATACCAGGTCTAATAGCAATATCCTTCCTATTCCTAAAGCTAATATTGTTAGGGCCTTCATGAACAGATAAGATATGACCAACACCGTGGCCTGTACCATGAAGAAAATCTATTCCTTCCTGCCACAGCACATCTCTGGCTAACATATCAAGGCTCTTACCAGTGGTGCCGCTTAAGAATCTGGCCTTGGCAAGATTAATATTACTCTTAAGCACCAGAGTATAATCCTTAATCATCTTAGGACTTGCCTTACCTATAAGAAATGTTCTTGTAATATCAGTGGTTCCCTCTAAGTAATGACCACCTGAATCTACTAATAGAAAATTATCCTTGGTAATTGCAGCGTCTGTCTTAGACGTAGCTTCGTAATGAACAATAGCGCCATGCTCAGCCCAGGCTGAGATTGTATCGAAGCTCTCATCTATGAAGCCTTCCTGTAAAGCTCTAAATTCATGCAGTTTCTTCTCTAATGAAATCTCCGTCTCATTAGGACTACTTTCTCCTGAAAATCTATTACTCAAATAATACATGAACTTTGTTACTGCAACACCATCTCTTACATGCGCTTTAATAGTATTATTAATTTCTACATCATTCTTAACACATTTTAGAGAAGATGGAATACTATCAAATCTCAACACATCAACCTTCTCATTAAGCAAAGTATATACCGATGTATTAAGACTCTTCATATCAATCAGCATCTTGTATATTCCGAACTTGCGATAAAAGTCGCTGTCAGATAAGTCACTATAAATGTCATTATAATCTCTAACTTCAACACCGTTCTTCTCAAGGTATTCTTCTACATTCTTAAGATGAGATTTATTAGCATACAAAATCACATCTCTATTAGTTATTATAAGATAGGAATAGAACACCATAACATGACTAATATCACTCCCCCTAAGATTAAGTGTCCATGCAATATCACATAGATTAGATATTATTACTCCATCTACCTTCTTAAAGTTATTACCTTCTCGAATTCTATTAATCTTACTTGTTAAAGTCTCGCCGTTATATTCATCAGCTAATAGCCATACATCAGTGTATCCAACCTCATCAAGACTATCTCTACTTACTATATCAGCATCGCATATACGACGATTCATATTAGGACGAAGCAATCTGTCATTGTACCTCTTATAAGTATCTACATTAACAATTCTTCCATCAAATGCAAGCACATCCTCAGGTCCCATATTAGCATCTAAGAACTCTTCTACACTAAGAACTCCCTTAAGCCCCTGCTTCATTAGAATAACATCAGTTCCCTCAAGCTCCATCTCAGCCTGAATAAAGTATCTGCCATCAGTCCACATATACACCTGACTTGGAGTTACAATAAGAGTAGCATTAGAACCAGAAAAACCAGTAAGATATTCTATCAAGTTAAAGCGTTCATTAGGAATCTCACTATTATGATAGTCTGAAAGCGGAATATAATAATAGTCAATCCCCTTATCTCTTACATTCTGATGTAATTGTAATAGTCTGTCCTTATAATCGTACATATATTATCTCTTTCATATTCGTAAATTGTCTAAGCAGCCAAAACCTGCATAGCGATTTTCTTATGAGCGCGCAGGTTTTGGTGCTTAGCACAATCTATTTAATCCTTAAAGTTCTAAGATAATCCTTAGTATCCTTATCAATGCGATTAGATTCTACAGCTTTCTGAATGGTCTTATTATGCACCCATTTAGAAAGCTTCTTCTCAGTTAGAAATGCTACGGCATCATCATACTGCTTAGCAAGTGCTGTTGCAAAATACCATGCCTGCATCATATTAACATAGTATTCATCTGACTCAACACCTGCCACCTTATACATATAATCAATAGAATAATCCTCGTCTAGGTAGTGAGTCATAAGAAGCTTCATTGCATATCTTACATAATAAGTCTTATTAGAATCAATCCATCTGTCAATATGAGGCACCAGCTTATCCTTGCATTTGCCAAGTACCTTAGGATTGGTACAATCACAGGTCGCCCAATTATCGACATATTCTAAGAAATCATCTAACTCACTAATACAGGTATCGAAGTCCTTATTCTTCTCAATTAGGAAGCCATGAAGATTCATCTCATCATAATAATCATGTGGCAAATGCTTCTTAAATGTTAAAGCATCCTTCTCGTGCTTGGCAAACTGGGTAGCATACTTTCTAAGCTCCGGCGTCCTAACTCCAATTATTCTATCCTTATCAACCTCTGGTATAAGATTAGCGTGAAAATCCTTATACTTTTCATCTGCTAATTCCTTCAAGTCTGTCTGGACCTTATCTATTATATCCTGACCATCGAACTTCTGACTAATACCACTACCATAAAACAGGGAGTCACCATCATGATAAGTATCTAGGAAATGATGGGTTACTCCATCGTCCTTGTATGCAATTATAGTCTTAAGATTAACATTTTCCACAGAGCGGAAAATATTCTTCTCAACAAACGGATTCACTTCATGAAGGGATGCAATTAATTCCTTAATCTCCTTACGCTTAGAGGATGATTCTATTTTGGACATATCATCCACATTACCGCCCTCACTAATAGCTTTCTGGCGCTTCTCTTCTTCAATCTGTTCTGTAAAACGACAGGCACATCTTAGGAATTCAAGCTCGTTATAATTAGCCCAGTGGATTATATCATTCTCGCGAATCAGATAAAGAGGCCGAATAAGTTCCATTCCTTCGAAGTTAGTAGAATGTAATTTCGGCATCATTGTCTGAAACTGACCTGAATAAAGCATCCCCATTAAGATAGTTTCTATTACATCATCAAAATGATGACCTAGGGCAATCTTATTACAGCCTAACTCCTTTGCCTTATTATATAGATGTCCTCTTCTCATTCTAGCACATAAGTAACATGGCGAATCATCTACAGTTGATACGGCATCAAATATGTCACTTTCAAACATTGTAAGTGGAATATTAAGATGCTTGGCATTGTCAATAATCCTCTGCTTATTCTTCTCATTATAACCAGGATTCATAGATAGGAATACAACATCAAAATTCTTTTTGCCATGACGCTCAAGCTCTTGAAAAAGCTTGGCCATAAGCATGGAATCCTTGCCACCAGAGATACATATGGCAATCTTGTCTCCATCCTCAATTAACTCATATTCATTAATTGCCTTCGTGAAGGGACGCCATATCTTCTTTTTGAATTTCTTAATTATACTTAGTTCAATTTCTTTTGTCGTCTTCATAATACGCACCATGTATTGTAAGGAATAATCACCTTAAATTGATTCAATATCATATATATCTTCAAATCGTATCTTAGTATTAATTACCTGGAGGATACGGGCCGTCACATCAATTCGTGCAACCATTCCCGTCACTCGAAGATACTCACCCTTGTTATAATATACAACTGTAATCACATCATTCTTTCTAATCCTCTTGAACTTATTATCAAGTTCTTCTAAGCTTTCTTCTGACAGGTCCTTCTTATCAACATATACTTTCTCCTGCCAGTGAATAGTATCGCCAAAGCCTTTGAGTGCTGCAAAGGGAGCAAACTGCTTGGCCCTGTTCTCACGACTCATCTTCGGTCTGTTAGGATTAACTTTTCTTACTATCTTAGCATTTTCTTCAAACATAACATACTATTCCACACAATATCATACCCACCATCCAAATACAACACTAATCAAACCATCACTATCACTAATAAGTCTTAATCCGATTCTCCGCTTCTATGGCCACCAATCTGTGAGTTGCGCTCTATTGTCTTAGCTCCTTCTTCTAAGTTCATCCCCTTCAAGATGGCATTCTTGCCGAACTTACTCTTAATATCAATAATAGCCTTCTGCATATTGTGCTCTCTTGCCAATTCCTCGGGGTCAACGAACATATTATATTGCTCAAAGCCTCTTGGCACTATATTATTAAAATACACATAGGCACGCCTCATAGGATATCTGCTATCCTTTATCTCATCGTACAGCTTAGCTATAGCTTCTACAATGATACGAGCAGAGCTTGTGGGAAATGATAATCTGGCACTGCCATGTGCTGCCTTAAGATTAAGCGCATTGGAATAACCAATATGTAATGTCAACGACTCAGTAACACAGTCTCTTGCCACAAGGTCAAGGCATAATAAATCCGTCATCTCCTTAACAATTAATCTTCCTTCATCATGAGCATAGTCTCTGTCAAGCACCTGCCCACTGGTAATGGAATTAGTTGTAGGACTGTATGTCTTAATATCCGATATTAATGTAGGCTCAACTCCCCACGCATGGTCTATCAGAAGCTCAGCATCTACCCCGAACATCTTGTATAGCATATCCTCATCTGCCATGGCAATCTGCTTCATATTGAATATACCAACACTTTCAAGCTTCTTAGCTGTTCCAGGGCCAAGCCTCCAGAAATCAGTAAGGGGCTGATACTCCCACAAGGTCTCACAGTACAATTCCTCTGTCAGATAGCCAATGTTGTCATCTGCATGCTTCGCCGTAATATCTAAGGCAATCTTGGCAAGATAAAGATTAGTTCCTATACCACAAGTAGCAGTAATCCCTGTTGTCTCGACAATGTCCTCAATTATCTTAACTCCCAATTCCTTTGCGCTCATCTGATACAAATTAAGGTAGTCTGTCACATCAAGGAAGGCCTCATCTACAGAATACACATGTATATCATCCTTGGAAATGTACTTAAGATACACAGAATAAATCCTGGCCGAATACTCCATATAAAGAGCCATTCTAGGAGCCGCGGCAATGTACTCAATATTCTTAGGAATCTCAAACACCCTGCATCTGCTACTTACACCAAGTGCCTTAATAGCAGGGCTTGCTGCAAGACATATTGTCTTCTCGGTTCTACTAAGGTCAGCTACTATTAAATTGACCTTGTACGGATCAAGCCCCCTCTCTACGCACTCTACAGATGCGTAGAAGGACTTAAGATCTATACATAGATACATCCTGTCCTTCTTCTCGCTCATCTCTTCCTATTCTCTTATCAATAAAAGTTACGAATTAACTATATAATACCACGCGAACATATGTTTGTAAATACATAATATGTAAAATGTTAAGAAAAAATAAATCACCCTGCAATCAGCTTCATCTCTTCATCAGTAAGCAGCCTGAATTCTCCAGCCCCTAAGTCCTTATCAAGTCGTAGTCCGGCGAATTCGACCCTGTTAAGATAAAGTATTTCCCCGCCAAAATGAGAAAACATTCTCTTTACCTGATGATACCTTCCTTCGCTAATTGTAAGATAATAGGAATAAACTAAGTCAGCTGTATAATCCGAAAGCTTATCTATTCTTTCGAATAAAGACACCACATTTCCCATAGCAATATTGTATGTATTACATGCCTCTTCTAAGGTAGTCTTACTAATCTTAGAAGGCCTCGTTATCTTATCATCACCAATGTCAATTCCCTCTTCCATCAAGCGAAGCTCTTCGTCTGTAAGAGGCTTATTGGTTACACATAAATAAGTCTTATCCACATGCCGTCTGGGGGATAACAGGTTGTGGCTAAGCGCACCATCATTTGTTATAAGAAGAATCCCTTCTGTATCCTTGTCAAGTCGACCTATGGGAAATATGTCATCTCGCCCCTCTTTCTTTAATAAATCCACAACAGTCTTATCGACGCCGTCTGTTGTGGCGCTTACTACTCCCGCAGGCTTATTAAGCATATACACACAATTAGCCAAGGGAACAATAATCTTCCCTTGGCATGTTATACATGAATTTTCATCTATTTTGGCGCTGCTATTAGTGCACACCGAACCATCAACTGTAACAGCGCCGCTTTTTATTAACTTCTTAACCTGACTTCTAGTGCCAACATTAGCATTTGCCAGGAATCTGTCCAGACGAATCATCCTATTCCTCCAAATGTTCTCTTCCCATATCAAGAATGTTGCTAACATGTTCATCAGCAAGAGAATAATATATGGACTTGCCTTCTCTTCTGGCATGCACCAGCTTGTTCTGTTTCAATATCTTAAGCTGATGGGATACAGCCGACTGTGTCATATCAAGAGAAGTGGCAATATCCTGTACACATAGCTCCTCCTGTAGGAGTATATACATTATTCTCACCCTGGAATAATCTCCGAAGACCTTATACAAATCCGCCAGATCTATTAACAGCTCATCACTTGGCATATCTAGTTCTTTACTCATATCTAACTCCTCTTATTGCTTAATCCTTAGACATCTAACTGCGTTAAGAACAGCAAGTATCATAACACCTACATCTGCAAATATTGCCATCCACATGGTTGCAATTCCTATCGCTCCAAGCACCAGCACAAGCAGCTTGATTCCGATTGAAAAATAAATATTCTCATATACGATTCTCATGCATTTCTTAGCTAATCTGATAGCAAGAGATACTTTCTTAGGATTATCATCCATAAGCACTACGTCACTTGCTTCAATAGCTGCATCAGAGCCAAGCGCTCCCATTGCAATTCCCACATCAGCTCGCATAATAACAGGGGCATCATTGATTCCATCACCGACAAATGCCACCTTTGCACCAGTGTTAATTTCATCCTCAACAGCCTTAACCTTATCCTGAGGAAGAAGCTTTGCTCGAACCTTAGTTAAACCAATCTTAGCTGCGATGTCACCTGCCACATCTTCATTATCTCCTGTAAGAATACCTGTATCCTTAACACCACAGTCATAAAGGGCTGCAATGGCATCAGCACTATCTTCCTTAATCTCATCATTTATAACGATATATCCTGCAAATGTTCCATCAATACTTACATATACGATTGTTCCAATCTCAGTTGCTTTGTCAGCCTCCTCGTTAAATGCATTACATTTATTCTTCATAAGAAGAATATTACCAACTGCAACTTCCTTTCCTTCAATCATTGCAACAATTCCCTGACCACTGATTTGCTCAATATTATCAGGCTTGATTATTTCTTTTGTTGCCGTATCAGGATTGTTCTTGCCTGTGTAAGCATTTACCAGGCTAAGCCCAATTGGATGATTTATATAATACTCTGCCGAAGAAGCGTATTTTAACAAATCATATTCGTTGTACTGCGTATCCTCAGACTTACCGGAATCAGAATCCATCTTGGAATTAACATTTGTTACAGTGAAATTACCCTTAGTGAGAGTTCCAGTCTTGTCGAAGAATACAGTCTCAACCTTGCTAAGCTCCTCTAGATAATTAGAACCCTTAATCATTACACCCTTAGAACTTGCGCCACCGATACCAGCGAAGAAGCTAAGAGGAATAGATATAACAAGTGCACATGGGCAACTAATTACAAGGAATGTAAGTGCACGATATATCCATGTTGAAAATGTGTATCCATCATGAAGAATAAGTCCACTAACAAGTGGTGGAACTATGGCAAGGATTAAGGCTAAGCCACACACAATTGGAGTATAGTATCTTGCGAACTTGGATATGAAATTCTCAGAGTGAGCCTTGTTAGAGCTTGCAGATTCTACAAGATCCATAATCTTAGAAGCCGTAGACTCGCCAAATTCAGCAGTTGTCTTAATCCTTATTACAGAAGACATATTAATTGTTCCGCTAAGTACGCTGTCACCAACTGTGACATCAATTGGCTTACTCTCACCTGTTAGAGCAGCGCTGTCAAGAACACTAGAGCCCTCTACAATCTCTCCATCAATAGGAACCTTGTCGCCAGGCTTAACCTCAATTATTGAGCCTATCTCAACCTCATCTGAGTCAACCTGAACAACCTCATCACCATCGACAAGATATGCCACATCCTCTGTTATATCCATAAGCTCAGATATATTCTTACGGCTCTTACCAATAGCGTAGCTTTCGAACAATTCACCAATCTGGTAGAACAATACAACTGCTACACCTTCCATACATTCCCCTAAAGCAAATGCTCCAAGAGACGCTACTGCCATTAGGAAATTCTCATCTAAGAACTGCCCCTTGGCAATACCTTTCACAGACTTCATAATAATGTCGTAAGCAATAAGTACATATGGCACTAGGAATATAAGTCTTTCTATCCACGGATTAAGAAAATCCTCTGGCAGCACCCAGCCAGATTCTATTACAATATACAGTCCAATTAATAGGACAGCTGTAACTATTATTCTAATTAGCTTAGTCTTTTGCTTCTTATTCATATTAAGTCCCTTTCTAATGTGTGGTGTGGTTCTATTGTGTGTTGTGGTTCTATTGTGTGGTGTGGTTCTATTGTGATGCTAAGTATTAAATCTACATTCATGTTTCCCATACCATATCGAATATAGAATAATGAGTATCTATAATTGCTATTAATTCTATACGATGCTAAGTATTAAAAAATACATCCATCACCTTAGTACGAGATTAGAATATATTAGTGATTGATTAAGTAAGGGGAATTTTTGACAGGGATGTCAAAAATAGCGACAACTGAGCCTGGATGGCGAATTTGTCGCGGTCCCCGACATATGTCGTAAGGAGGGACCCGTATGCGGGAGGATTCCTTACGATTAAAGGTCAGAATAGTATAGCATCAATCACTTATATATTCTTATCGAAGTACTATCAGTGATGGATGTATATTTAATACTTAGCATCTATATAGGATTACAAGTAAATCTCACACTCATCCTCTACCTTTTTACAATTAGTAAGAACATTCTGCATTACACTATCAACATCAGCACCATCATCAAACTCCACCTTCATCTTAAGTGTCATATAGTTAACAACACAGTCCTTAACACCATCAGTATTCTTAGCAGCCTCTTCCATCTTGTTAGCGCAGTTAGCACAATCTACTTCAATCTTATAAGTCTTCTTCATTTGTATGTCCTCCCAAAATAAAATATTAATATATGAATAACTGTTCATATGTTAATATAATAATACCATACTCTCCTATTATGTCAACCCTTAAATATACAATTATTAATAATATCAAAAAGGCGCCGTAGCCTTAGCTACAACGCCTTAAAAACATTTCATTTATCAAATATATTAAGCTTCTGCTGATTTGTTAGCATCCTCAGATACATTACCCTCAGCTGCATGACGAGCATCTAATTCCTTAGTAATCTCATCAAGTCTCTCATCTGTAAGCTTATACTTAGCCTTGAATACGATAAGACCGATAATAAGGATTATAATAGGAATAATTGTCATACACATTCTAAGTCCCATACATGAAGCATCTGATGCTCTCTGATATACCATATTAGCTGTATCAGCACCCTCTGCATCCTCTGTAATGCTGAAGATTGAAAGCACAAGTGATGCAACGAAAGCAGCAACACCTGATGCAAGCTTAACTACGAATGTCTGCATAGAGAAGATAACTGACTCATCTCTTCGATGATTCTTAAGTTCTCCGTAATCACAGGTATTCGCCAAGAATACGGTAACTACTACGTTAAGCATACCAATAGCTGACATAATTAGGAATGCAGGGATAAGAAGTAGATATACATTATCCATTCCTGTAAATGCAAGTCCAAGAAGAACTACATATCCAGCCATAGCCATAAAGAAGCTTACATAGAATATCTTCATAGTATTCATGAACTTTCTAAATAGTGGGAACAATACCATCATAGCAAGTATCTGGAATCCACCACCTGCGATATTGAATATTGTATAATTACTCTCCCATTGAGCAGGACTAAAATCATATTTGAAGAAATATATTACAAGGTTAGATGTAATATAAAGGGCAATGTTGATACATACAATTGAGATAACGATTGTCATAGCCTGATCATTCTTAAATAGTGCCTTGAACATATCGCCTACCGAAGCAGTCTTCATCTCAACGTTAGACTTCTCTTTGATAACGATACACATTATTGTTGTAAATACCACGAAGAGTGCAGCAACAACAATTGCAAATCTCTGATATCCAGCAACCTCGTTAGTAGCACCGTTATCTAATGTACCACCTAAGAACTTAACTGCCATAACAGTTACTACTGAGATAAGAGCAGAGCCAACGCCAGCACAAGATCTTGCAAGTGCAGAAAGACCTTCTCTCTCTTTACCAGCTCTTGTAAATGCAGGAATCATTGACCAGTAAGGGATATCCATCATTGTATATGTTACACCCCAAATGATGTATGTAACTGCAGCGTATGCAATCAA
The DNA here is from genome assembly GCA_900316395.1 of uncultured Lachnospiraceae bacterium. Lineage (GTDB taxonomy): Bacteria > Bacillota > Clostridia > Lachnospirales > Lachnospiraceae > RUG191. The sequence goes on from ONCT01000002.1 coordinate 34,545, forward strand.
GCCACCTGCGGACAAATCCGGCGGACATGAGAACATCAATATCAACAGAACCGCATTAGTAATTGTACCAATCATAAGCCAAGGTCTGAACTTACCCCACTTAGTCTTAGTCTTAGCAACAATAATACCCATAATAGGATCATTAAACGCATCAAATACACGAGCTATCAGAAGGATAACACCCATTGCAACAGCGCTAACACCCATTACATCCTGGAAGTAATATAGAACATATGATGCAGAGAACATATATACCATATCTTTTCCGACAGCACCTAAACCGTAGGCGAACTTCTCGCCGCCACTAAGCTTCTTTGTCTCCATTAGTTTTTCTCCATTTCTTTAAAATATAATTAATGTCTTTTCACTAGACATAACGCCTATATACCATTATACACGAAACTATATGGCTAGTATATAGTTTCCTATATTTTTGTGGTTGTTCACAATTTGTACACACTTATTTAGTGTATTTTTACCAACAACTTATTTATTCTTAAGTCCCATTGCAATCTCAACAACCTTATATGCGCCGTCATAGATTCCAACTTTCTTATTCTCCTTGATAGCCTCACACATTTCACCAAGAAGATGGTCGTCCTTTTGGAACATATCTACCATCTGTAAAATGTGTGGAACATCTCTACACTCTAATGTTCCATCGCCAATCTCTGCAGAGTGGATAGCACCCCACATCTCGTGCTTACCAACACGTCTGATGAATAGCTTAGGTACTGGGTAGAATGCAAGCTCAGATGGCTTTGTAGCAAGAACATCACAGCTTCTCATAAGAAGGTTTGTAGCATAAACTGCTTCAAATATGTTCTTATGCCAGAATACATGTACACCACTTACATCAGTATTAGGATCAAGAGCACTCTCGCAGAACTTTTCTGTCTCAGACCAATTGTCCATATGCTCTGTTGCCACATCTGCGATTCCCTGAATCTCCTGCTTCATCCAATCCCATACTTCCTTATAATCACCGATGTTAAGGTAGATTACAGCCTTACCTTCCTTAATCTCAGGCATAAGATGCTGAATGATTGGTGCGAATAATTCTCTTTGAGCACCTGCTCCACCGATTGTAAGTAAGTATCTTGTAGCCTTGCCGTTAGCCTTACGAGCCATACGAGCATCACAGTCAGCTTCGATATTAGATACAAGCTCGTGGTCAATATAGTGACCTGTATATACAAGTGCGTCGTTAGGCATTGGACTACATACCTTTTTCTTCTGCATTCCGTTACAGATTCTGTATCCCATGTAAGCGTTCTTACACTGAATAGCGTGAACTGCTCCCTCTGAGAAATGTAAAGCCATTGGCCAGTTGTCTGGAATAGCATTAACTACATACTTCATTCCTGCTGCAACTGCTGCCTGTGCTGGCCATGCATGTGTTCCAATTACAGGCATATCCTTAGGAACGTTATTATATACCTGAGCCATAATCTCAGCATTTTTCTGATCACTACAGTTATATGCTAACTGACGGAATGTCTCATAGTTAACTGGCTCCCATACAAGCTTGTTGAAAATAGGATTCTTAGACCAGCGTGATCCAAGAGAATATAGCTCATTAGAAGCTGCAATTATCTTAGTACATGGTGTCTCGTTATATGAATTAAGGTCCATCCAATATGGCTTGTAGCCCATTGACTTAGCACAGCTTGCCATAGCCATTGATATTCTGTAATGTCCGAATCCCATACGAATATTACCTACAATAATACCTTTATCCATATCGAATTCTGTTGTAGTAGGTAATTCCTTATCATAATGATTGTTAGTGTCAAGCTCACCTACAAGAATGTTGTCAACATCAAGAGAATCACCAATGTATGGGTTCTTCTGAATAACTGTAGGATATGACTTGTTCTCATCATAATTCCATTTCTTGGCATTCTTCTTCTTGCCATTGCATGCCTTCCTGTAGGTGCTGTCAGGCATCACATTTCCAAATATAACTTTTGCTCTGTCCATATCAAATCCCCTTTACTTAATTATTGATAAATGTATGTTATAGATATTACATCTTATAACCTTATTTCTTAACAACTACCTCTAAAGGAATTGTTACGCTTTCCTTCACATTAGTTGCCTTAAGCGTAATCTTGGCCTTGCCGCCTTCGCCCTTAGTTCTAACGTAAAGTCCTGCCATTCCACCACGAAGTGGAATTATCTCAGGTCCAATCAAATCAATTGGTCCTTCTGTAAGTGCTACAACTGCTTCCTGGAAGAATGGAACAAGATTACCATACTGGTCAACCGCTCTTATTCTAACTGAAGCCACATCATATGTTATATCTTCTACTAACAAATCGTTAGATACAGTTGTCTCTAAGCTTACATCCTGTACTGTGCCCACAATCTGAGTCTTAACAAGCTTGCCCTTCTTATAGCCTTCTAGCTTGTACTCTGCGGACTCACCACCCCAGTCTCCTACGTATCTTTGGAATAGTGGAACAGCCTGTCCTGGGTCCATGTGGTATTTCATAACAAGAGGAATTGCCATCTTAGCAACCTTGAAATTCATAAGGTCATCCCAGCCATTAAGTGCTGCCCAGTTAAGAAGGTCAGCTACTGCCTTGGCGTGGTCCTTAGAATAACCCTCACCCTTGATTATATCATCAAGTACCACAAATGTGTCCATTAAAATTGGACCATGCTTAAGATTACTATATTCTGAATCCTTGGATGTATATTCACGAAGCAACTTGTCGTTCTTATACATCTTAACTGTATCCATATTACTTAAAATGTATGTCCTACCTCTATTACATGCAGGATGCTCACCTACATCCATTGTAGAAGCAAGCTCTAATACATCAATATCATCTGACTCACTTGAGTACACATTTGCAGCCATCTTAGGATTACGGAACATATCGCATACACCATGGTAGCAAATTCTGTCTCCAGAACCAAAGTCCTTATGAGTGTTGTAATCGAACATACACCAGCCAATTGCACCTGACACTCCGCTCTCTCCAGCAATGTCATTCATAACCTTGGCATGGCGAAGCATGTGGTCTCTTCTATGCTCCTCTGTATCATAATTCTTAGTTGGGAACATATGACCATTATACTCTGTTACAAGATAAGGCATATCAGCCTTCTCCTTAGGAACAACGTCCTTCTTCTTGTGACATCCTTCATTACTTCCACTATGAATGAAATCATTGTATGCATATACATCTTCAAATGTCTGCATCTTAGTTCCTGCCTTAGTACCACCTGTTGGACGGGTAGGATCATAATGATGTGCAATCTTGTTAGTTCTCTTGTAGAATTCTTCATCATCCTCTGATTCATTAATTCTAACTCCCCAGAGAATAATTGATGGATGATTACGAAATTCCTTAATCATCTCCTTAACATTTTTGCATGCTAATAGCTTCCATTCCTCATCACCGATATGCTGCCATCCTGGGAATTCTGTTACAACAAGAAGTCCTAATTTATCACATTCATTCATAAAGTATCTTGACTGTGAATAGTGAGAGGTTCTTACTGTATTAACGCCTAATTCATTCTTAAGAATCTTAGCATCCTCTCTCTGCATTGATTCTGGCATAGCATATCCAACATAAGGATAACTCTGATGACGGTTAAGTCCTCTTATTAGGACACGTCTTCCGTTAAGATAGAATCCCTCTGACTTGAATGCAATCTCTCTAAATCCAATTGTCTCTTCATTAACATCAACAACATTTCCGTTATGAACAAGCTCAGTTCTAACAGTATATAATGTAGGTGATTCAATGTCCCACAGCTTAACCTCTGACAGAGGAACTGTAGTCTCTAATTGAAGGTCAAGTGGAAGTTCTAATATTGGCTTATCATCAAGATACTGCTTAACAACAAGCTCGTTATTCTTAATTGCGTCCTTAGCTTCTTCAGATACTTTGTATTCTGTCTTAAGGTGACCTGCCACTGTCATCTTGGCAATTTCTTTCCTGCTCTTCTTATCAGTATTTGCAGCAAGTGGTGCAGGCTGATAGAAACAGCTAATAATATGAACAGGCTCCTTAACCTCAAGATATACATCTCTATAGATACCACCGAATGTCATGTAATCAATAACATAACCGAACGGAGGCTGATTGATGCTCTCGTTAGAATCACATTTTACAGTAACAAGGTTATCACCTTCGCTAAGCAACTCAGTAACGTCTATGGAAAATGCGTTATAACCATTCTTGTGACATTTCTTATGCTCACCATTAATATAGATGTCTGCTTTGTGGCCAACCGCCTCGAAGACAAGATAGAGGTTCTTACCCTCCCAAGCCTTGTCATACTTGATATTCTTCTGATAGCAGCTTACCATCTGATAATCGTGCTCATCGAAATAGTTATATGCCACTTCCTTAACAGTATGAGGAACATTAACAACCTGGCCATCTGTTATGGCAGACGAGATGTACTCCTCTTTGAATTCTTCAGAAAACAACCAATTCTTATCTAGAAAAATCTTCGACATAATATCCACCCCTATACTTAATTATTCTTTAATTATAATACCTTCAGTCAGAATATTAACAAGCTCTCTTAGCGCTTCCTCGTAAGTAATCTTATTCTTCTGAAGCTCATCGCCCATAAGAAATCTCTCCAAAGTCGCCTCGTGAGCTAACTGGAATATAACCCTGTTAACATCCTTAATAAGACCTTGCTTAACGCCTTCATCCATCAGCTCTAAGGTCTGCTCCCAGCCATTCTCCAAGCGCTCATATAACCTTGCGTATGCCTTAGGGTATTTGCCCTTAAGCACATACAACTGGGTGAAGTCAACGCCAACATAAGCATCAGGAAGAACGCCTAATATGGTCTTAAGCTTCTCGATTAATGAAAGCTCTGGGTCATTTACAACCTTACTTTGTAATTCGTTAACAGAGTCAAATGTGTAATCAACCACTTCATATAATAGTGTACCCTTGTCAGGGAAGACAGTGTAAATTGTCTTCTTACTCATACCAAGTTCGTTGGCAAGGTCATCCATAGTGAACTTAACTCCCTTGGTCTTATACACATTCAAAGCCCCTTCTAATATCCTAGCCTTGTTATCTATTGTCATTTCATACCTCCCAGGCAAATAGTTCTGCTTTTAATATGGAAACGATTTTAGTTTCCACAGTTTCTTCCATTTTATCATTAGTTAGGGGCAGTTACAAGCATATTTTATGTATAAAATAAATGTGAAGTTTTTGTGAACTTTATATAAAAACCTATGCCAGCGCAATATATAGTGGAAGCTACTTGCATATAGCACTAGATATCATACATATGAGGGTTACGCTTACAGGAATTGTCACTGTATCTATGCTTCCCTTAGAAACAAGTTCGACAAATGTTGCAACAACTGCTATTACAAGAGACTGTAGCATGACTCTTAGAACCGAATAGTCATATAACACGAGCATTGCAATTATTGATACTGCAAATGCTACAATAAACATAGCTATACTTCCAGCATAAGTCTTATCATTATTCGCAATGCGAAAATGCTTCTTGCCTAATTTCTTACCAATCAGGGCAGCCGCCGCATCACCTAGTGCCCATACTAATAGCTCAATACATACTATTCCAATATCGCCATAAACTCCGCATACAATAATGATGCAAGCCTGTAGGCAACAATACTGTATAAAGCTTTTTCTTATTTCTCCGTCAGTTCGTTCAACGAAGAAGTCAGTGTATCCTTTTACCTTACTTATTAGTCGAAGACCTATATTCGCTCCTATGGCGAATATAAATAATGAAAATGCTGCTATATAGAAATCAATAGCAAAATAAAGGCATAGTGGTGTCATGGCTATTGCTGTAAAATGCATTAGCTTGCGAAACACTTCTTCATTAACCTTCGTCTTCTTTCTAATTAGCATTAAAAGAAGAACGATTACAAGAGTAATCGTTCCTGTTAATAGCACTGTTATTAATAAATTCTCTAATGCGTATCCTTCTATCATCAAACTTACCTGTTAAGTGAATTCTCCAAACCCTTAAGTGCTGCCTTAACGTCCTCAACATCTGCTACAAGTTCATCATCTTCCTTGATCTTGTCGGCGATGCTCTTCTTAGCATTTGTTACAGACGTAGAACCAATTCCACCGAACTCTTCACAGATTGTAGCGTTGCTGGCCTTAAGCTCATTAGCACATACATAGATGGCAATTCTTCTTGCATTAGCAACATCTGCTTTTCTAGACTTAGATAAGATGTCTTCTGAAGATACTTCTAATACATCAGCCACGCAATCAATTACATCCTGGCATGAAAGTGATGAAGCTACCTTCTTAGCTGGCGCCTTCTTAGTCGCTGTAGCTTTCTTAGTTGCTGTAGCCTTCTTAGGCTCTGCTTTCTTTGCTGGCGCTGCTGCCTTAGGTGCTGCTGAAGCCTTAGGTGCTGCTTGAGCTTCCTTCTTTGCAGGAGCTGCTTCATTCTTCGCTGGTGCAGCTGCCTTAGGAACAGTTATCTCTTCACTGAAGAACTCATCATCAAATTCCTTGAAATCATCTTCTATATCATCGAAGAATTCTGGCGACAATAAGTCGCTATATTGTTTTTCCTTAAAATAATCGTAACATAATTTTGCTGCAACACCAGCTGCTGCAACAGTAGCAATTCCTGTTAATGCCTTGAACAATTTGCCCATTAACCTATCCCCCTTATGTAAATGTAATTATCAATCTATAAAACTACAACTTATATTCTATATATTACGGGGGATTAAGTCAAGGAAGGATGTGTTTGGGTTGACAAAACAAGCCTGTCAACTTTTCCTCTCTAGGAAGAACTGCCGCGTCTCCTTGGCAATTATGCCAGAGAGAGCGAAGATGGCAATCATATTCGGAATCGCCATTAGGCCGTTGAAGATATCGGCAATTGTCCATACTGCTGATACAGTCATATATGGACCAATAAATACAGCGATTATATATAGGATTTTGAATGATGTAACAACCCATGGTTTGTCAGGATGAAGGTACATCATACATCTTTCAGCGTAATAGTTCCAACCTAGAATTGACGTAAATGCGAAAAAGGTCAGACATGTCATTAAGAGAAATGCTGTCACATCATCATTAAGAGGAAGGCCTGTCTGGAATGCGTATGTTGTAATCTGAACGCCCTCTAAGCCTTCCATTTGCCATGCACCTGTTAGGACAATACAAATACCTGTCATACTACATATTATAATAGTGTCGAAAAATGTACCTGTCATAGACACGAGGCCCTGACGAACAGGTTGATTTGTCTTAGCCGCAGCTGCAGCGATTGGTGCAGAACCGAGTCCTGCCTCATTAGAGAATATTCCTCTTGCCATACCCTTTTGCATTGCAACGAAGAATGAGCCGACCAGTCCTCCTGTAACAGCCATAGGGTCAAATGCAGCCTCAACAATAATTGCAATTGCTCTAGGCACCTCAGTAATATTGAATATTATAAGACCAATGCACATTCCAAGATATATTACAAACATAACCGGCACAAAGACTGAGGACACCTTAGTTATTCTCTTAATTCCGCCAAATATTATGAGGCCTACCACCACTGCAATAACTACTGATGTTACAACAGTATAGATGCTGAAGGAACCAATTCCTGGAATTGTTATTGGTGTTGAATTATCTCTATTGAAGAAATCATTAATCGCAAGATTAATTCCATTAACCTGTGTAAATGTTCCTATACCAAATAGTCCTACACATGCTCCAAAGAATGCAAAAACTCTTGCAAGCCATTTCCACTTAGGGCCCATTCCCTTCTCAATGTACATAAAGGGACCGCCAAGGGCTTTGCCATCAGCGTCAAAATCTCTAAATCTTATGGCGAGAAAGCCCTCAGAGTATTTTGTTGCCATTCCAATAAATGCAGTAACCACCATCCAAAACAGTGCACCTGGACCACCAGTTGATACAGCTGTTGCAACACCTACGATATTACCAGTTCCAACTGTGGCAGACAAAGCAGTCATTAAGGCACCAAAGCTTGACACTTCACCCTTTTCATCACCATTATCTTCTTTATCGAATATCCACTTAAGAGCAAGCGGCAGCTTCCTTAACTGAATTACGCCTGTTCTTATTGTAAGCAGCAAACCTCCCGCCAGGATAAGTACTATTAATGGGACACCCCATACAAATCCATCTATTATCTCTAAAGTTTTATTTATTGTTTCCAATGTCTTATTGTTCCTTTATATGATTTGGGGTACATCTTATGATAGTACATCTATAATAGTATCAATTGCCTTGTCAATATCAGCCTTGCTTATTACAAGAGGTGGAAGAAGACGAAGAACATTTCCACCAGCAGAGAGAACCACAAGACCTCTGCTTAGGCATTCCTTCACAACATCTCCTGCCTTAATGCTCTCATCTAATACAACGCCCTGCATAAAGCCTTTGCCACGATGTGACATAGCCTTATCACAAGTTGCTACAATATCATCTAACTTCGACTCTAGGTATGGTGTTAGTTCATTAACATTTTCAAGAACATTGTTCTTATTCATAATATCAATTGACGCTTCAACCGCAGCACAGCATAGTGGATTGCCACCGTAAGTTGTACCATGGTCACCAGGTGTAAGACTACTCTTAGCCACCTTGTCAGTCACAAGAAATGCGCCAATTGGAAGACCGCCACCCAAGGCCTTGGCAGTTAGCAAAATGTCAGGCTTAACATCGTATCCCATATAGGCATAGACATTCCCCGTACGACACATGCCACACTGAATCTCATCAAATATCAGAAGAATGTCCTTACTGTCACATATCTTCCTTACATCCTCTAGGAATTCCTTCTTTGCAGGTGTAACTCCACCCTCGCCTTGAACAGGCTCAATTATAATTGCGCATGTATCATCATCAACTGCGGCTTCAACTGAAGCGTAGTCGTTGAACTTGGCAAATGTAACCTTATCCATAAGTGGATAGAATGGATTACGGTAGCTCTCAGTTCCAGTTACTGAAAGGGCTCCTACTGTCCTTCCATGAAATGAGCTTTCCATGGCAACAATGCCATATCCATTATGACCACTCTTGTTATATGCATACTTCTTCGCAGTCTTAATTGCACCCTCTACTGCCTCAGCACCTGAGTTTGTAAAAAATGCTTTGTCCATTCCACTCACCTTGCAAAGTGCCTTGGATGCATTAGCAAGTGAAGGATGATAATATAGGTTGGATGTATGATACAGCTTATCAACCTGAGCCTTAATAGCATCATTGAATTCCTTATTGTTATAGCCTAGGGCCATAACACCAATACCTGATGCGAAGTCAAGATACTCCTTGCCATCTGTATCATAAAGTGTAACACCCTCCCCCTTCTCGAACACAACGTCAAAACGATTGTATACGTGGAAGCAATTTTCTTCTGTTACATCTATTATCTCTTGTTTATTCATAATGATTATCCTCTCTTACACATTATAGTATCTGTCTGCATTATCATTAAGAATTGCAGTTCCAATTCCTTTATTAGTAAATATCTCAAGAAGCAGGCAATGCGCCACTCTTCCATCAAGAATATGCACTCTGCCAACACCTTCTTCAATAGCATCCATACAGCTTCTCATCTTAGGAATCATACCACCCTTAATAGTTCCATCCTCAATAAGAAGTCTGGCCTCACTAATAGTAAGCTCAGATATTAATGTACTCTCATCCTCAGGATTTCTGCACACTCCAGATGTGTCTGTAAGAAATGCGAGCTTTTCAGCCTCAACAGCCTTGGCAATGGCGCAGGCTGCATCATCAGCATTAATATTATATGTATCGAAATTCTCATCAAGGCCAATCGGACATACAATTGGAAGGAAATCCTTCTCTAACATATCAAATATTATCTTAGGATTAACCTTGGAAATCTCACCAACATAACCTATGTCCTTGCCATCAGACAGCTTCTTCTTAACAGTAAGAAGGTTGCCATCCTTACCACTAATTCCAATGGCATTAACACCTAATTCCTGTACCAGTGATACAAGAGACTTATTAACTCTGTTGAGCACCATCTCAGCAATCTCCATAGTATTAGCATCAGTCTTCCTTAAGCCGTTAACGAACTCTGGCGTCTGTCCACTTTTCTCAACCCATTTACTAATGTCCTTGCCACCGCCATGAACAATAATAGGCTTAAATCCAACAAGCTTAAGCAGAGTAACATCCTGAATAACATGCTGCTTTAATTCTTCATCAAGCATGGCACTACCGCCATACTTTACAACAATTATCTTCCTGTTAAATCTCTGTATATAAGGAAGTGCTTCAACAAGCACTGCTGCTTTCTCTAATACACTTTCCATATTCTTATCGTCCATTTCACATAATCCTTTCTCTATAAACTAAGACCTGTAATCTGCATTAATGCTAACATATTCATGTGTAAGGTCGCAGCCCCATGCAGTTGCCTTAGCATCACCCATATGCATATCACATATTGCTGTTACAGCATCCTCTGATAATATCTTAGTTGCTTCCTCTTCGCTGTATCCAGTGGATACTCCCTTAGATACAATCTGAAGTTTACCTGCTTTACTTTCAAAATACAAGTCAACATTTTCAGGGTCAAAATCTACTCCTGCATAACCTAGCGCACAAAGGATACGTCCCCAATTAGCGTCGTGACCGTATATTGCCGCCTTAGTCAGTGATGATGTAACAACAGACTTGGCTAAGGTCTTAGCATTTGCCACATTATCAGCGCCAACAACCTTAACTTCGAATAAAGCGTTAGCTCCTTCGCCGTCACCTGCCATCATCTTGGCAAGAGTGCGATTGACCTCGAACAACGCCTCAGTAAATGCGTCAAAGTCAGGACCTTCGCTATCAATAATATCATTACCAGCCCTGCCGTTGGCAAGTAAAAGGCAGGTATCATTGGTGGATGTATCTCCATCAACACTAATCATATTGTAAGTATCTTCCACTACAATGCTTAGGGCCTTCTTAAGCATTTCCTCAGATATGTTAACATCGCTACTAACAAATGCAAGCATGGTACACATATTAGGATGAATCATGCCGCTTCCTTTGGACATGCCACCAATTACAACCTCCTTGCCGCCGATTTCAACAGACACAGCAGCTTCCTTAGGAATTGTATCTGTTGTCATAATAGCCTGGGCAGCACCATGAGCTGCATCATTATCATAGGATAGCTTCGGCACCATATCATTAATTCCGTTCTTAATCTTGTCCATAGGAATTTGCATACCGATTACACCAGTAGATGCAACGAGCACACCCTCGTAAGGAATATGAAGTGCACTTGATGCCGCCTGGGCTGTCTTAATGCACATGCTTATTCCTTCGTCGCCGGTACACGCGTTAGCAATTCCAGAATTAACAACAATAGCCTGAACACCTATGTTGTTATTAACAATATTCCTATCCCATATTACAGGAGCCGCCTTAACCACATTCCTTGTAAATGTTCCTGCAACCTTGCATACATCTTCAGAATAGATAAGTGCCATATCCTCCCTGTTTTCGTATTTTATGTTAGCTGCGCAGCTGGCAGCCTTAAAACCCTGCGGCGCCGTCACGCCTCCATCTATTGTTTTCATAGTAGTTTGTTTCCTTTCAGTAATTGTTTAGTCATATCACATATTTTCTACAAGAACTCTCGACCGATTTTCTTCATGAGGGAGAGAGTTACTTGTAGGAAATATGTATGTCGCATGCATATTTTCTGCAAGAACTCCTTAGGCACATTCTTAGTGCCGGGGAGTTGCTTGCAGAAATATGCATATGTGTTACTTCATAACTTGTGCATTAACTATTAGGAATTAAACTTAGTAATATTCTCTTCATTAAGGAGGAAATCATACATATTATAATCGTCTCTTAACTTGTAGCCCTCGCCACTCCAGAAACTATTACCAAGATTATTCCTCTTAAATGAATTAAGTGATACACAATTAATTCCTTCATCCTTAAGGGCTCTCATGCATGCAACAGACATAGCCTTACCTATTCCCTGTCGTCTCAAGTCCTCCCTTACACATACATGATAAAAGCATCCTTTACGACCATCATGGCCACATAGAATTGTACCAACTATTTCATTATCCTTTACAGCTACAACAGAAAGACCAGGATTTCTGTCAATAAAAGCATGAATTCTCTCTTCTTTATCATCAACAGACAGAAGACCAAAGCCATGTATTGTCTCCCATAGCTTATAGGCTCCTTCATAATCTTCTTTTGTCATTGCACGAAGTGTTACACCTTCCATCTTACTCTCCTAACACATAGGAACTAACTCGAGTCCCTCTTGCTCCTTAAATCCAAATAAAATATTCATATTCTGTACTGCCTGTCCAGCAGCTCCCTTACAGATATTATCAAGAGCTCCCATCATTATCACTCGATGAGTTCTCTCATCAATTACAAAATTAATATCCACAAAGTTACTTCCTTCAACCCATCTTGTCTCTGGGTTCATTCCCTTATCAAGGAGTCGTATGAAATATTCGTCCTTATAATATTTCTTATAACAATCCCTAATCATATCTTCATCAGGATAGCCTACGCTTCCATCAGGCAGATTAACCTTCTTAAGTGATGCATATTCTGTTGCAAGAATTCCACGATTCATAGGAATAAGATGAGGTGTGAAATTAATTACAACATCTCCACCGCAGGCATAGCCTAGCTGCTCTTCAATCTCAGGTGTATGTCTGTGACTCGCAACACCATAAGCCTTAATATTCTCATTAACCTCGCAGTAGAGATTAGCAACCTTGGCACCACGACCTGCACCTGATGTTCCAGACTTCGCATCCACAATAAGAGTATCTACATCAATAAGTCCGTCTCTTACAAGTGGGTACGCAGTAAGAATAGAACAGGTTGTATAACAGCCAGGGTTAGCAATTAATCTTGCTCCCTTAACCTTATCTCTATTAATCTCGCACAGACCATATACAGCCTCCTCTATAAACTGAGGACTCTTATGTGTGATTCCATACCATTTCTCATAAGTAGCGACATCCTTAATACGATAGTCAGCACTCAAGTCAATCACCTTGGTATTAGACAAAATGTCCTCTGTAAGAACACCTGCAAGGTATCCTTGAGGTGTGGCTGTAAATATTACATCAACCTCCTTAGACAATTTCTCAATATTATCATCTAAGCATTTATCCTCAATAAGCTTGAACATATTCCTATATATATTGGCATACTTCTCATCCACATAGCTACGAGAGCCGTACCAAACAACCTCAACTTCTGGATGGCCCATCAATAACCTAACCAGCTCATTACCCGCATAGCCTGTAGACCCAATTATTCCTGCTTTTATCATATCTATTCTCCTTATAAATGTATTGTTATAATCGTAATAAGTATTCTTGCAAGATAATACTATACTACATTTTATATAGAAGGTAAAGCATTTTGTTGAATATTTGCTCAAAAAATGTGTATATTTATTCAGGGCAATTATTGAATTTGTTAATTATATACATCTATCGTGCATATTTATAAATATATTGTGCATAAATTTAGTCTTGCTAATATATATCATTTGCTGTATATTATTATTTGTTAGACAATATTGGATTGTGTGAAAGGCGCAATCGTTAAATACTATACAAAGGAAGGTAACTAATTATGAAAGAAAAAGTTGTACTAGCATACTCAGGAGGACTTGATACTACTGCTGTTATCCCTTGGTTAAAGGAGACATTCGACTATGATGTCATCTGCTGCTGTATTAACTGCGGCCAGGGAGAAGAACTTGATGGACTTGAAGATAGAGCAAGACTATCTGGTGCAGCCAAGTTATATATAGAAGATATTACAGACGAGTTCTGTGATGATTATATTATGCCATGCGTACAGGCAGGGGCTGTATATGAGCACAAGTACTTAATGGGTACAGCTATGGCTCGTCCTATTATTGCAGCTAAGCTTGTTGAGGTTGCTCGCAAGGAAAATGCTGTTGCAATCTGCCACGGTGCTACTGGTAAAGGAAATGACCAGATAAGATTCGAGCTTGGAATTAAGGCTCTTGCTCCTGATATTAAGGTTATTGCTCCTTGGAGAGATGACCGTTGGGGTATGGATTCTCGTGAAGCTGAGATTGAGTATTGTCATGCACATGGCATCGATCTTCCATTTGGTAACGACCAGTCATATTCACGTGACCGTAACCTATGGCACATTTCCCATGAGGGACTTGAGTTAGAAGATCCTGCTCTTGCTCCTAATTATGAGCATATGCTTGTTCTTGGTGTAACACCTGAGAATGCTCCTGATGAACCAGAGGAAGTAACAATGACATTTGAGAAGGGTATACCTAAGAGTGTCAATGGCGTAGAGATGAAGGTCTCTGATATCATTCGCGAATTGAATCGTCTTGGTGGAAAGCACGGCGTTGGAATAATTGATATTGTAGAGAATCGTGTTGTTGGAATGAAGTCTCGTGGCGTATATGAGACACCAGGTGGAACAATCCTAATGGAAGCACACGACCAGTTAGAAGAGCTTGTTCTTGACAGAGATACAATGGAAGCTAAGAAGAAGCTTGGCTCACAGTTAGCTCAGACAGTATATGAAGGAAAATGGTTTACACCACTTCGAGAAGCAATCAGCGCATTTGTAGAGAAGACACAGGAAGTTGTAACAGGCGAAGTTAAATTCCGCCTATATAAAGGTAACATCATTAAAGCAGGAACAACTTCTCCATACTCACTTTATTCTGAAACTCTTGCAAGCTTCACTACTGGTGATATGTATGATCATCATGATGCTGACGGATTCATTACATTATGGGGACTACCACTTCAGGTAAGAGCCATGAAGATGAATGAACTTAAGAATGAGAATAAGAAATAATGCTACATTACAACAAAGGACATCGCCAAACGGCGCTGTCCTTTTTTCTACTCATATGTTCCATCGTAATACTTAGAATTACAATAGTTTGTTATATCATATTTATTAATCTTTCCAATCTTCGCAAGGAAATTTATAGTATCATTGAGTGAATCTATATCCTTTTGAGTAATCTGTACGCTGAAATTGTATTTAGACAGGATAGACTTAACCTGCGATACATCAATTCCTAAATACTTAGCCACGTATGTCCATGTTTCGTCTGATGTGTTATCAATATTATCAGCAGCCTTCTTATACTCCTTTAGAACAGTCTCAACAATCCTAGGATTTGCCTCACAGAAATCCTTACGACCAACTATTGTGTTAGTTCCTTCCAACCCACAATCAGAACCTTGCGCTAAGATACGACAATCACCTGAATCAACAAGCTTAGTAATGCTTGGTTCCCATAGAGATACAGCATCAACCTGACCATAGCGAACCATATAAGGCATATCTGCTGGTGAAGCGCTTATAAGCTCAATATCATCAAATGTAAGACCTGCTGTAGATAGATACTTATCTACCATGTTATGAGCTGTACTACCTATGTTAGTTGCAACCTTCTTACCCTTAAGATCAGCTGCAGACTTAATAGGAGAATCCTTGCGAACAACTATGGCATATGAATTCGGTGCCTCAGCTGTAATACCAACCACTTCTCTAACACACCCCTGCTCTATAGCTGATACAGTAGGAACATCACCATATAAAGAAAGGTCAGTCTCACCCTTTCCCATTGCGTTATTCATTGGAGGTCCAGACTCAAAATCATACCACACAACGCTTACACCCTCTTCCTTAAGGGCCTTCTCCAAATCTCCAGTTTGTCTCGTTATCATCATAGGAATAAATGCTGCTGAAGGTTGAAGCGCTATACATACCATATTAGTCTTATTAGCATTGTGGTCTTTATCAGAATTGCCACATCCTGTTAGAAGACCTAAGGCCAGAATGCTAATTATAAAAAATGCTATTATTTTATTCTTCATAGCATCCCCCTTTAGTTATCACTCAACAGATTTATAATATCTTCTCCACTAAATTCTACCACACTCTTTCCTTCTGCTTCAATCTGATAGAGCGCATTAGCCGCAATATGCTCTGCTGCCTGCTCTATGTCACGAATTCCAGAGGTGTCCTTATATATGGACATAAGTTCATCCAAGGCATCATCACTCATTATAAATTCGGTATCCTTAAGACCCATTCTCTTAAGAACCTTAGGCATTGCATAATCAGTAAATATTACCTTCTTCTCTTCTACCGTATAGTCAGGGAGCTCAATAACTGCAAACCTTGACATAAGAGGCGCACTAATCTGACTCTTATCATTGGCAGTAGCTATTGGATATACACCTGTTGTTGGTATATTACATTCTATATAGTTATCAGTAAATCCCAGATTGTCTAATAATGTAAGAAGTACATCTGCAGGATTAGCATTTCCCTTACCTGAAGCAGCCTTATCTAACTCATTGATTATGAATACAAGGTTAGAGCTTTCTGCCTCAGCAAAGGACTCCATAATAAGTCCTGGCTTGGCATTAGAATAGATTCTTGAACTTCCTGTAAGCTGTTCCGGGTCGTTGATTGAACTCATCTCAAGTGTTGCCCATGGCATCTTAAGAATTCTTGCAACTGCATATGCAATCTGTGATTTACCTGTTCCTGCAGGACCAATAAGTAGTAGTCCATAGGCAGGTAATGTATGTGTACGGTTAATCTGGATAATTGTCTCTATTATTCTCTGCTTAACTTTATCCATTCCGTATAATTCTTCATCAAGTATTCGACGCGCTTCAACAGGGTCAATTGATTCAAAATAATTATTCTTCCATTGAATCGATAGCATCATTGAGATGGCACGCTGCGCATGACGTCTCTCTTCTGGTGTAACTTCAGAAGACTTGGCAACAGCTAGGTTACGCCTTGCCCACTGATTAATATTATCAGGCAGTGTTCTTCCAGCACATGTAAGGAAATCAGTAATAGATTGAACAGATGTAAGCTTCATTCCATCTCCTTCAATCTCTTCTTCCTCATCAAGCTCAGGTCCTGGTGGGTCACTTAAGAATAATCTCTCCATCATAAACTGAAGGAAACCATCCTGTGCTGAAAGCTTGGCACCTCTGACACTAACACCTGTCTCTCTAATCTTATATACGCAGTAGCCCTCATCATTATTGCGACCTGATAATAATACCTGTATATGATTCTCACCTAACCACTTAATTAGGTTGACGAATCTCGAATCAATCTTAATTATATCAGCAATCTCAATAGTATCATCCACTCTGAACTCAAAACCACTTCCCTTAAGGGGACTTTGGAACATACCATTAGAATGATGAGCCCACTGTCTCTTATTATTATCAATTATTAAAATGGGGTTGTTATAATCAGCGCTCTTTCTGTCAGAATCGAACACCTCATATGTAACAACCTCACTTTTGTTATCTTTCTTAATATCGTTAAATTCAAAAACTGCCATTATTTATTTTTACTTTCCTTAATCTTCGCAAGAATAACTGGTTTCAAATCATGACATTTGTCCTTAATACGTCTATTAACACCAGGAGTAACAATTAAGTCAGCAACAAGCTTAGCTGCCTTATCGTATTCCTCGAAGCTCATAGCCATATTAGCAAGCATGAATTGTACTGTCTGTGTATCCATACCACAGAAAGGTGGCATCTCAGTAGATAACACCTGCATAAAACCATCATACGCCTGACGATAGAAGCCCTTCTCTTCTTCTTGGATTTCCTTCTTCTCTTCATCAGAAGATACCAGACCATTCTCAAGCTGGCCACGACGAAGCCATGCTATCTTAAGGCAAATGTATGATTTCTCACTAAGCTTAGCCTTCTTAGCCATAGCTGTTACAAGAGCCAGCTTATGTCTCTCTACAGCATAGTCGTATGTATATGTATCCCCTTCTGGTGGCTTGGTAGGATTAAAGCTATCACATACTGCTGCCCTAATCATCTTTCTCTGACCTGCAGATACATGCTCGAACTGCTTAGTTAGTGCCGCATAACCACAGCTATGACATAGTATTACACCATACTTAGTATCATCAATTCCTTCAAAATTAGGTCTTAAGTCAGCATCAGGCTCTAATCTCTTAAGCTTAGTTGTAAGAGTTGACTTATATACAACCTGTCTACTACAAAGTGGACATTCAACCTTCTTATCAATTATTAAGTCCTTCTCTTGAACCTTTGGTTTGCTCTCTTTCTTCTCTATACTATTAGAGGTAGCCTTCGTATTCTTATCATCCTTAAGAATATCAACACCACCTGATACGTCTAATCCGAATTTTTCAAGTCCTGATAATAAATTACTCATTTTAACCTTCTTCCCATTATCTCTTTTTTTCATCAGTGTATTTCATTATATCACACATCTTAAATATATGTATATTTATTTTGGCAACTTAAATGAACTCTTAAGAGACACTATCCTATTAAATACTGGCGCACCCTCAACCGAATCCTTAGAATCTACAACGAAGAATCCCTGTCTTACGAACTGGAATCTGTCGTATATCTTAGCGTCCTTAACAGATGGCTCAATATAGCAATCCTTAAGAACAGTAAGAGAGTTAGGATTTACATTCACATTTCCGTTCTCATCCTTAACACCCTTCTCTTCATCAACTAGATTCTCATATAAGCGAACTGTCGCCTTAAAGCATTCCTTAGCGCACACCCAGTGAATTGTTCCCTTGACCTTACGACCGTCAGGACTGTTACCACCCTTAGATGCAGGGTCATAGGTACAGTGAATTACGCTAACTTCACCATTCTTGTCAGTCTCATAGCTTGTACATGTTACGAAATACGCATTCATCAGGCGCACCTCGTTACCTGGGTACAATCTAAAATATTTCTTAGGCGGCTCTATCATAAAATCATCACGATTAATATATAGCTCCTTGCCAAATGGAATCTGTCTACTTCCAAGCTCAGGATTCTCCATATTGTTAGGAGCCTCAAGCATCTCAACATCATCACCTGGATAATTATCAATAACAAGCTTAACTGGGTCAAGCACAGCCATTACACGAGGCGCCTTCATCTTAAGGTCTTCCCTGATACAATACTCAAGCATTGCATAATCTACTGAAGAATTAGACTTAGACACACCACATAATTCCACGAACTTCTCAATTGATTCTGGTGTATAACCACGACGACGAAGTGCCGCAATTGACACAAGTCTTGGGTCATCCCAGCCATCAACAATTCCGTCTTCCACAAGCTTCTTAATATATCTCTTACCTGTAACAACATTAGTAAGATACATCTTGGCGAACTCTATCTGTCTTGGTGGGCGCTCAAACCCAACCTCTCTTACAACCCAGTCATAAAGAGGTCTGTGGTCTTCGAATTCGAGGGTACATATAGAATGAGTTACGCCCTCAATAGCATCCTCAATTGGATGAGCAAAATCATACATAGGGTAAATGCACCATTTATCACCAGTATTGTGATGTGTAAGATGAGCAACGCGATAGATAATTGGGTCTCTCATATTGATATTAGGGGAACTCATATCTATCTTGGCGCGAAGCACCTTGCTTCCATCTTCATATACCCCATTCTTCATCTCCTCGAAGAGCTTCAGATTCTCTTCAACACTTCTGTCAGAATATGGATCCTTCTTACCAGGAGATTCTAATGTGCCACGATACTCTCTAATCTCATCAGCATTAAGGTCAGACACATAAGCCTTGCCATCCTTAATTAGCTTAACCGCAGCTTCGTACATTTGGTCGAAATAGTTAGAAGCGAAGTACAGATGGTCCTCCCAATCTGCTCCCAGCCACATAATATCTTCCTTAATTGAATCAACGAATTCAGTCTTCTCCTTGGTAGGATTAGTATCGTCGAATCTCATATGAAATGTTCCATTATATTTCTTCGCTAATCCGTAGTTGAGAAGAATTGATTTGGCATGTCCTATGTGAAGATATCCATTAGGCTCAGGTGGAAATCTTGTAACCACCTCGTTATAGACACCTTCCTCTAAGTCCTTCTCAATTTCTCTTTCTATAAAATTCTTAGATACGTTTTCGTTTTCCATTGAATTCCTCTTTTCATTATTTCTAGTTATGTACATTAAAATGTACATCTAATTATGCACCTTGAAAATGTGCGTTTTACCTTCTATTTCTTATGCATATGAGTGTATATATGCTCCTGACAATATTCATAATTGCCATTACATTTTGAACAAAATCTAAATGTCATATTAGGGTCTGTAATATCAGTCCTTCCGCAGATTGCACATTTGTGTCTTGCTACAGGCTGATTCTTACTCCTGTTAGGATTAGATGTGCTCTGCTGTTCACTACCTGTCCCATTAAACGGTCTGAACCCAGCGCCACCACCATTAGAATGATAGCCGTTCTTCGTTCTTCTCGTATTGGCATTACGACCTCTTGCACCAAATGGCGACCAGTTAGAAGAACTATTTCCAGCAGACGACGAATTAAAGTTACGAGTTGTAAGCCAGAACAGTCCAAAGTTAAAGAGTGATGCAACAATCATAATACATACAATCCAGTTATGGCTTATAAGATTAACAACAACCTCATATCCAGTAATAACCGCATATATTAATGCCATCCATTTCATCTTAATTGGAATGATGAACATAAATAGAACCTGCATATTAGGATAGCATAATGCAAATGCTAAGAATATGGACATATTAAGATAATTAGTACTAACATAATTGCCAATTCCTATTACCTGCCCTGCATCGCCAGCTAATCCAACATAAATAGCATATCCGATAAATGCTCCAATCACTGTAAATATTACACCACCGAACATATATAGGTTGAACTTAAATGCTCCCCATGTTGCTTCTAATGTGTTTCCTAACTGATAATAGAAGAACATCATAATAAGCATGAAGAATATTCCCATAAAACCGCTTCCTGAAGAAGGAGGCATAAGTACCCATGTTATTAATCTCCATAATTGCAGATTATGAATAATATAATATGGCTCTAATGTAAGATAGCTTAGTAGGTTAACACCTGCAAGACGAGATACAAGCATCAACAGATATCCTATGGCGTATCCAATTAGAAAATAATTAATAAGATGAGGAATAGCATATTTCCCCAGTTTTCTTTCCATTTTGTATAACATAAATTCACCTTTTATTTCTAATTACTATTTCCTTCTATGAGTTAACTGCTTTCTTCAATTCTTCCTCTTCATCTCTGTTAAGATTCTTCATGGCAGTTGATAACATAAGCTTAATTCTATTAAGCTGGTTAACCTCAGATGCTCCAGGGTCATAATCGATGGCTACAATGTTAGCTGTAGGATTCATATGACGAAGCTTCTTGATAACACCTTTACCAACAATATGATTAGGCAGACAACCAAATGGCTGAATACATACAATATTAGATGCACCAGACTCGATTAACTCTAACATTTCACCTGTAAGGAACCAGCCCTCACCAGTCTGATTACCTGTTGATACTACAGCCTCTGCTGCCTTAGCAAGGTCCTCAATGTGTGCAGGTGGGTCGAATCTTTCACTTTCTTCAAATGCTATTCTTGCTTCCTTGCGAAGCCACTCGAAGAATTTAATTCCGTAATTACTAATCCTCTTACTCTTCTTACTCATTCCAAGATTCTCTTCCTTGAAATTATTGTTATAGAAGCAATATAGCAAGAAATCAGTAAGGTCAGGAACTACTGGCTCGGCACCTTCCTGCTCAAGTAAGTCTGCCAAATGATTGTTAGCAGCAGGCAGGAACTTAACAAGAATCTCACCAACAATACCAACACGAGGCTTCTTAATATCAAGAATAGGAAGTGTATCGAAATCTTTGATTACATCTCTAATCATTTTCTTGTACTTAGAGTGTGATACATATCCATCCTTCGTTACAAAATCAATGATTTTCTTCTTCCATTTCTCATGAAGCTCATCAGTAGAACCTGGAATAGCCTCATAAGGTCTGATTCTGTAAATACAACGGAGGAATATATCGCCGAATATAAGGGCGTACAAACCTCTTTGTATAAGACTTGGTGTAAGCTTAAATCCAGGATTGCTCTCTAATCCACTTAGGTTAATTGAGATAACTGGAATCTCTGGATGGCCTATCTTAGCTAAGGCTCTTCTAATGAATCCAATGTAGTTACTTGCTCTACATCCACCACCTGTCTGAGAGATTAGTACTGCTGTCTTAGACAAGTCATACTCTCCACTTGTAATAGCTGTCATAATCTGACCTACAACAATAAGTGATGGGTAGCAGGCATCATTATTAACAAACTTAAGTCCTACATCAACACATGTCCTTGCAGGTACATCAGGAATAACAAGCTTATATCCTGCTGCATTGAAGGCAGGCTCGATTAACTCGAAATGGAATGGTGCCATCTGAGGAGCGATGATTGTATATTCGCTCTTCATAGCCTTGGTAAATATTCTTCTATTGTAATTAGCAGGCACAATCTCTCTCTCCTGCTTATTCTTCTCACGAACTCTAATTGCAGCAAGAAGTGACCTAATTCTAATTCTTGCAGCACCAAGGTTATTAACCTCGTCAATCTTAAGACAGGTATAAATCTTACCTGAATCTGTAAGTATATCAGCAACACAGTCAGTTGTAACAGCATCAAGTCCACAACCGAATGAATTAAGCTGAATCAAGTCAAGATTCTCTGTCTTCTTAACATAGTTAGCAGCTGCGTACATTCTTGAATGGAACATCCACTGATCCATAACGATAAGTGGTCTTTCCACATTTCCAAGATGAGAGATAGAATCCTCTGTAAGTACAGCAATGCCATAAGAATTAATAAGCTCTGGGATACCATGGTTAATCTCAGGGTCAACATGGTATGGTCTTCCTGCAAGAACAATTCCTCTCTTACCAGTCTCTTCAAGATACTTAAGTACCTCTTCACCCTTGTTAGTCATGTCCGCTCTGAAGGCATTCTGCTCAGCCCATGCTTTAGCTGCGGCTCCCCTTACTTCATTACCAGTAATGTCAGGGAACTCATTCTTGAAGACCTTAACTAACTGATTTGTTAGTATCTCCTCTGACGAAAATGCCATGAAAGGATTAAGGAATCTTACCTTGCCTGCAGTAATCTCATCCACGTTATTCTTAATATTTTCAGCATAAGAAGTAACAATTGGACAATTGTAATGGTTGTTAGAATCAGGGAACTCATTCCTCTCGTATGGAATACAAGGATAGAATATGAAATCCACTTCCTTATTAATTAACCATTGTACATGACCATGAGCAAGCTTGGCTGGATAACACTCTGACTCACTTGGGATTGACTCGATTCCAAGCTCATAGATTTTCCTGTTAGAGCGAGGTGACAATACCACCCTAAAGCCCAACTCCTTGAAGAAGGTTGCCCAATATGGATAATTCTCATATAGATTAAGTACTCTTGGAATACCAACGCTTCCACGAGGAGCCTGCTCACCCTGAAGTGGTGGATACGCAAATAATCTCTTGTACTTATATTCGTACAGGTTAGGGATGTTGTCCTTGTTCTTCTCCTTACCAAGTCCTCTCTCACATCTGTTACCTGTGATGAACTGTCTGTCACCTGAGAACTTGTTAATTGTAAGAAGACAATGGTTATTACAATTCTGACATCTTGTAAGACTTGTCTTAAATGTCAAATTATTAATCTCTTCAATAGAAAGAGTTGTAGTTGTTGGATTCTCTTCGTAGCGCTCCTTGGCAATAAGAGCCGCACCGAAAGCTCCCATAATACCAGCAATATCAGGTCTGATTGCCTCAACACCAGATATCTTCTCGAAGCTTCGAAGAACTGCGTCGTTATAGAAGGTTCCACCCTGTACAACAACATTTTCACCAAGGTCAGATGCATCAGATAACTTAATAACCTTAAACAAAGCATTCTTAATTACAGAGTAAGCAAGACCTGAAGAAATATCGGCTACGCTGGCGCCCTCCTTTTGTGCCTGCTTAACCTTAGAATTCATGAATACTGTACATCTAGTACCAAGGTCAATTGGATGCTTGGCAAATAAAGCTTCCTTGGCAAAATCTCTTACAGAATAGTTAAGGGACTTAGCAAATGTCTCTATAAATGAACCACATCCTGATGAACATGCTTCATTAAGCTGAACGGAATCAACTGTGTTGTTCTTAATCTTAATACATTTCATATCCTGACCACCAATGTCAAGGATACAGTCAACCTTAGGATTGAAATGTGCAGCGGCGTAGTAATGTGCAACCGTCTCAACCTCACCATCATCAAGCATAAGGGCAGACTTAAGGAGTGCCTCACCATAGCCTGTTGAGCAGGAATGAACAATAGATGCTTCCTCAGGAAGTAGCTCGTAAATCTCCTTCATAGCCTTAATACATGTATTAAGTGGGCTACCATTATTGTTGTCGTAGAATGAGTATAGAAGGCCACCATCCTCATCAACGAGAGCAACCTTAGTTGTTGTAGAACCTGCGTCGATTCCAAGATAGCAATTGCCCTTGTATGACTTGATATCAGAAGTCTTGACATGATTGCTGCCATGTCTCTTAGTGAACTCCTCATATTCCTTATCGTCCTTGAAGAGAGGCTCCATTCTGGCAACCTCGAATTCCATAACGATGTCAGAATCAAGCTTCTCTAAGATAGATTCTAACTCTGTATAGCTCTCCTTCTTGCAATTAAGGGCAGAACCAATTGCAGCAAACAAATGGGAATTGTCAGGGGCAATTACATGCTCATCGTCAAGCTTCAATGTTCTTATAAATGTCTCTTTTAATTGGTCTAGGAAATGAAGTGGACCACCAAGGAATGCAACATGACCTCTAATAGGCTTACCACAGGCTAGACCTGAAATTGTCTGATTAACAACAGCCTGAAAAATAGATGCTGACAAGTCTTCTCTTGTGGCACCCTCATTGATAAGCGGCTGAATATCCGTCTTCGCGAAAACACCACATCTTGCAGCTATTGGATAAATTGCTTTATAACTCTTAGCATATTCATTAAGACCACTGGCATCTGTCTGAATAAGTGAAGCCATCTGGTCAATAAAGGAACCTGTACCACCGGCACAGATACCATTCATTCTCTGCTCTACATTACCATTTTCAAAATAAATAATCTTGGCATCCTCACCACCAAGCTCAATGGCAACATCAGTCTTAGGAGCATAGAAAGTAAGTGCAGTAGATACAGCAATAACCTCCTGCACAAATGGAATCTCAAGATGCTTAGCAAGTGTAAGTCCACCTGAACCTGTAATCATAGGCATAACCTTAATAGGTCCTGTAACCTTATACGCCTTCTTAAGCAAGTCTTGCAGAGTCTCTCTAATATTGGCAAAATGTCTCTCATAATCTGAGAATAACAGCTTGTCATTTTCATCAAGAACGGCTACCTTAACCGTTGTTGAACCTATATCAATTCCAAGTTTATGTAATGTATTTGAACTCATAATAATCCTTTCTATAATCACATACACACGTATTCATAATTATAGAATAGTATTAGGATAGTTTCAACACATAAAATGCCTAATAAAGTTGACAGGTAGACGGTCCTTTTGTTACATTTCCCAAGTTATAAAAATATCTTAGCAGGCAAAACCTGCACGCTCATACAGAAAATCGCGTCGCAGGTTTTGGCTGCTAAATCATCTAAATTATATAACTATCAGGACTCTCTGACAGCGCATGGCCTCTTTGGATATCAAGGTCTTCATCCCAGTCAGCTTTATTAGCGCAGACTTTCCTAATCATTTCAATCATATCTTCATAATCATCTATCTTGAATCGATTAGCCTTCGCAACATAATTAATATTATGAATTGTCTCATCAAATGCGAATATTAGCTGGTTATTAAGGAACGCTCTGTTTACCGCATTAACAATCTCATTTTCTCTGTTGATGTCAAGGTAGATATCACATTTTCCATATAAATCATCTATCCGCTCACTGGTAATAGTAGGATATAGCGATACGTTATCGTACTTGCCTAAAGAAAGCAGCTTCGATGACATCTCGGTAAGAGCACCAATGAAAAAATGCACATCACTAAGGGCTTCAATAAAGTCAATAATGTGCTCAACCTTATCAGAGTTAGTTAGGATTAGTGCATTCTTCCTGCGCTTGGTATTACGAGCATAAGGATACACATATCCCTTGCATTTGACGATTGATTCAGGCACGCCGAGCTCAACTAATGCATCATATGCGTCCTTCTTCTGAACATATACGCTGCCAACTCTTGTGGCTCTTCCATCAATAATGTACTGCATATTGCCAGGGATATCGTCCCTTCTGTACTCCTGCCAGAACAGGACATCCGACTTGTTATTCTCCTCTAGCATGTTAGATACGAAGAAAGGTATGCCAAGGGAATTAATGAAAAGCCTTGTATTATCCAGGCCTCGCTCCTTAAGATAATACATTACGAAATCAGCCTTGCTTTTGAATATCATTACCCTCTCTTTGTAATTTAAGATAATATCGTTAGTGACATAGTCCTCCACAATTATCTCACGATTCTTAGAATCAAAGTAGGACTTTAAGATTATCTTCTGCTTTTTGTCAAATGTGGCTCTAGCATAAAGTGTGCCGAATCTGTTGTAGTAATCACAGCTTCTGACAACTCCATTATCATCAAGCCATTCCACGCAGCGAACGATTCTCGTATTAGTCGGAATGGAATAGAACATCCTGGCCCTAAGCTTATTCAAATCATGGATTTCACCTGAGTTATTGGTACTTGATATTTCCCAAAAATCAGGCACATCTATCTCATTAAAATACTTAGACTTGCCCTTCTTCTTGAACCCGCCTAAGAAATATTCATACATGGAATCTACGCCCTCTGGCAAGAAACCATCATCATTAATAACCACAACATTACAAGGAATACCTGCAGTAACAAATGAATTATGAAGATTCTTACTCTCTATATGATATGCATCAAATAATAATGTTATTTCTTCTGGTTTATTACATTTTCCCACTTCCTAATCACCTCGCTTGTAAGGTATTTCTCAGCAACAACATATGACTTGTCACTGAAACTACTTAGGTCATCATGACTAAACAACCTTACGATTCTGTCTGCTAATAGATTAATCTTATCCTTATCCTCTAAGCTGTCATCAATATCAATAAGATATCCATTCTCACCCTCTTCAATAAATGTCTGGTTACCATATCTGACATTGAAGCCTATAATAGGTAGTCCTGATGATACCGCTTCAAGAAGCGTCAATCCGAAGCCTTCACTTGTTGAACCAGACAGATACGCTTCATAGTTAATATACACATCTGTCAGGTCCTGCTGTCCCATTAAATGTACATATTCTTCAGCTCCAACTTCCTCTATTGCTTTCTTTATATCCTCTTCACATGCGCCTTTGCCATAGATATCTAAGGATACATCATCAATGTCTTCTCTCGCCTTGGCAACAGCTCTTACAAGCCATTCAACATGCTTCTCATTTGCCAGTCGAGATGCAGTAATCATACTGTGTTTTTTACGCTTTTTGTCCGGATACTTTAACTCATCAACACTTCCTACAGGAATTGTAATTATGTTAGGCTCAACCCCTTTATATTCTAAGAACTGCTCACGAAGCAGAATATTCTGCGCATCAGTAGCAGTAACATAAAAGTCAATATATTTATTCTGCGAAAAGGAATACTCGTAGAAATTATTCCAAAGTATATTCTCCTCATTGGTTCCGCTCTCACTAAAGTGATCTGCGTGAATAACAACACCAATTCTGGCAGGCTTTGCATTCATAATAATAGCCTGACCAATGCCTGTAGTTCTGTCAATAAGCACAATATCTCTCTTGGTAAGCTTCAGGCTTCTAACCATATACCCTACTAATTCTTCCTTGGAGTATAGTATGGTATCCTTCATTCGAAACATTACACTATCGCCATCAATCACCTGCTCAAAAGCGACTGTTCCATCAGTATTGAAAAACCTTCTAAGATATAGATGGGCCTTGTTATCAAGTGGAGCATAATATTCAGAGAACACCCTGCCATAGGAATAATAATCCTTCCTTACAAGACATCCCTCTGACACCCTCTCAACTCTGTGAAGCAAGTCGGATTCCTCATCCACAAGATACGCCGTATAGAAATTACCTTTTCCAGGGAAGACATATTTTGCCACCTTCCCATCCCTTGAAAATGTATATTCTTCCCCTTCAATATCCTTCTCTAAATCCTTCAAAGTAATGGTTACAGGGGCAGTCTTAAAGTCAGTAAAATACTGATACATCCATATTACTTCACTATCAAGAAATCCAATATTATCACTTAGATGTTCAATATTGTCCCGCACAAATACATCTGTGAAAATGAACTTGCATGGAGCGCCAATCTGCCTAAAAATATTGGCTCTGTAGCTTTGAGCATATTCCACACCAGAACTGGCCCAGCCAAGTCCAAGATTAAAACTATATATCATATAATCCTCCTTATTCCCTTAAGGATACATAATTCGAAATTCCTTCTCTTCATCAATGGACACATCAGAGAGCAGGATGTTTCTCACAACATTTCTCTTAATGTCACGCTCCATCATACGAAATGCGCTTAAGGCATCCTTCTGGTATTCGAAGACGAGATTACGCTGTGCCGTAGCCCTTCCTGAAACTGCTGATTGCAGCTGTTGTAGGTAATCTACTTCCTCTACCCATGCATCATCAATGGCCCTAAGAGTCGCAATCCTCATGAAGTTGGCCATATCTTCCTTGCTGCCTAGCTTATCCTGCTGACGCTTCAAGCCTGATTTGACAATCTCAATTATCTTCTCTCTGACAAATGTTCTATCATCGAGCCTCTCTAGCATTTCCATTGCACGATTATCTAGTGTATAGCTTATATTATCAAGTATAAATCTTGTTATAACAGGACTTGTCAACTCCTCGTTATCCTCAAAGAACACATCAACATTTTCATTAGCAATACCAATAATATCATCAAATGTTAGCTTGGCTCCGAATAACAGCTTATCTCTTGTCTCGTATAGGAGCTGTCTCTGCAGCTTCATAACCCTGTCGTAATCAAGCGCTTTCTTACGAGACTCCCTTGCGTTCTCCTCAGTCATTTTCTGAGATTTGTTGACATAACGCTTAATCTTTCTAGATGAAATCTTGCGCTTGCCATCAATGTATGGCTCGATTTTCTCAGTATTGAAATTGCTGACTACGTCGTCTTCTAAGGATACAAAGAACTGTGAAAATCCTGGGTCTCCCTGCCTTCCTGCACGACCTCTAGCCTGACGCTCCTGCCTTATGTTAGTCATTCTACCAACACCAATAACAGCAAGGCCACCTAAGGCCTTCACCTCGTCAGAAAGCTTAATATCAGTACCTCTTCCAGCCATTGAAGTTGCAACAGTAACAGCCCCTAAGTCCCCTGCTTCCTTAATAATCTCAGCTTCCCAGAAGGCGTTGTTGGCATTAAGCACATTATGGGGAATTCTCTCGTTAATTAGCAGCGCTGATAAGTATTCTGTCTCAGCGATTGTAGATGCCACAATAAGTACTGGCTGTCTTGTCTCATGATGCTTAATTGCTTCCTTAATTGCTGCATTGAACTGACTCTCGAAATCAGGGAAGAATATATCCTTGTAATCCTTTCTCTGAATAGGATGGTTAGTAGGAATAACGACAATTCTCTTGTGGTATATTTCGAATAGTTCCTCTGCCGCATCCTTAATTGTTCCACTCATTCCAGCCATATGTGGGAACATAAGGAACAGATTCTGATATGTAATAGATGCAACAGACCTGTTCTCTTGTGTTACATCAATTAATTCCTTCATTTCAATTGCCTGATGCTGACCACCACGCATTTTAACACCAGGCATCATACGGCCTGATTCATTATCAAGAAGAACCAACTCCCCATCATCACTTATTACATAGTCTCTCTCTATCTCGAATAATGCATGAGCACGAAGTGCTAATGTCACATGACGATTAACCTCGAAATTCTCAGCACTATAGAAGTTATCAATCTCGAAGAACTCCTCTGCTCTTCTTATTCCTTCCTCAGTAAGCCATACCTTTTTCTCTTCCTTCTCGTAGTGAGTCCCCATTTGCAATGTGGTAACGAAGAAATTAGCAAGCTCATAGAGATTCGACTGAACCAAAGGAGAACCAGATATTACAAGAGGCGTCTGGGCGCTATCAAGGAGAACAGAGTCAGCCTCGTCAATAATTACGTAGTTGAATTCCCGCATGAACTTCTCATCTTTATCCTTGGCAAGATTATCGAATAAGTAGTCAAATCCAAGAGCCGAGTGAGTCGTATATACAATATCCTTGCTATATACTTCCTTCTTCTCCTCGTTAGTAAGCCTCTCTCCAGCATCCTTTTTTACACCTGCGGCCACACTAAGCCCCAAGAAATTATAGACTTCACCCATCTCTTCAGCATCACGAAGAGCTAGGTATTCGTTGGTTGTAACAAGGATTGCACTCTTGCCCGTCAGACCATTAAGATACATAGGAAGGGTTCCTACAAGCGTCTTACCTTCCCCTGTGTTCATCTCGCAAAAGTACCCCTGATGCATAGCTATGGCACCTAGCACCTGTACATCATAAGGTCTCTTTCCTAGAATTCTTCTGTCAGCCTGGCATGCAACTGCATACGCCTCTGGGAGTATATCGTCTGTTGTTTCACCATTTCTTATTCTCTCTCGAAACTCATCGGTTTTCGCCGCTAGCTCCTCATCCGTAAGAGAATCATATTCTGCCTCGAATGCACGTACCTTCTTAAGAATCTTATTCAGTTGTATTAGAATAATCTTGTTGTACATGTATTTCTGTTCCTCTACTACTCCTCAATAATCTCTATACTATGAAATGTGAATTCGTGAAGCCCTCCATTAATTAGCTGCATCTTATAGCTATATGTCTTAAGGGGACACTTAAATGTTGCTTCATTGTCACTTATGGTATAACTGCCTACTTCCATCTCGTATTTGTCATAGAACACGAATCTAATGATATATCCATTGACACTTGGCGTATCAATATCAATATTCACGCTATAAGTAGATTCTCCGTCAATAATCGGTAATGCCGGCTCAATTCTCTTCGCCTGGAAATTCACCTTGGAGAACCACTCCTTAATTACCGTTCCAGGAGGCATAAGCATATTCTTGAACTCAACATTGTCCTTCGATATATAATTAATCTCTGAGCCATATAGATATGTGGCCGCAGAATATTCATTCCAATATACCTTGTATATTTCTTTAGGCATAGCTTCTCCCTTTGAAATGTAATAATTATAGTTACTCTTTCTCTCTGCCGTAGTCTTCTAACAAGATTTTGTCGAACTGGCTCTGGAACCAGCCTACAATGGCAGCCGTATCATCGTTGTGCCTGCCATGTACACCTTTTCCATAGACCTTAACGCCCTTGGAATTAAGATGTGATATTACATCCTGATATGCGTTAGAATCGTAATCATCTTCAATCATATAGGACATAATGAACTTAGTCTCGTTCCAATTAGTCTTAGCGAATTTGTTCCAGAATTTGTCATTTAATAAATACGCATTCCATTTGTTAGCATCGCCAAATACGTTCATAACAACATCAAGGCTTGTTGGGAATCCACCTGGACGCTTTAACTTCTCATTTAAGGCAACATCCCCAATATTAGCCAGTGGCTTACCAAGAATAAGAGCGTGAGGACGAATATCGCAACCGTAATACAAAGCCCCGAAGGTACCCATAGACAGTCCTGACATAACAACATCTGTATTCTTAAATCCTAAGTCATTGACATATTCTTGGATTTCATCAGATATCATCTTCTCATATTCTTTGCTTCCCATATAGAAGCCTCCACCCTCAAGTCTGGCTTCGGCAACAAGAAGGAACGGCGCTCCCATATTGCGCATTAAGAAATATCCTTCAAAGCCTTCCTTCGTCTTATATCCTGAGAAATACACGTTAAGGGGAGGTTTCATATCTCCTGGGTCAAAATAGAAGAATACCTCTTCTCTCTTAGAGGACACCTTCCTCATTCCTCCAGGAAGGAAATGGCCATGCCCTGGCCTTGCAAACCTGTCATGCAGTGCAATTAGCTTAAATGTACCATTACCTTTAGCATGAATGGATACAGACACAGGACCGGATTGTTCGTTGTTAACCACATTAACAACATGCTCAAATTGCTCCTCAACAAACTCCCATTTATTAATAACAGTAGATAGAGAACCAGACTGATACTGGGTAATAATTAGCTTGATTTCCACATCCTTCGTCTTCTCATATTCCATCCAGAATTCAATAGTCTGCCCCTTCTCAATTGGAATATTGTTACGCCAGAATAGAAGCTGATTATACTCTTCGCCAAAGTCACCACAGATTTCTATTCCGCAATTACCATGCCATTTGACGCTACCCTTGAAGCCATAAGCAATGCCCAAATTATTGTTACGGAATTTCTCACCATATGACCTAGGGAAATAGTACTTTAAGTCATTCTCTAGGAATATACCAACATCCTCGAACCTTATGAGCTTACATATCTTACTAATACAGAACTTCAGGAAATTCCCCTGAATATCGATACCTTTTCTGACATAGAGGCAGTATGCTTTCGTGCATTTATGAAGTAGCTTAAGCTCGTCATCCGAAGGAATCTTGTCGATAAATACAAGACAATATGGCCTCTTGGGACATTCTGTAAGCTCAGACTCATAAACCCACTCCGCCTCTGGGGGTATAGTGTATGTAGAACTCCAATCTTCATTTCCTAATTGTAGTACACTAATCTTATCCAATGTTCTCTACAACCTCTTTCCATTTATCAACAAGACGTCTGGTAGTATAGTTCTCACCAATATCGTACGCCTTAATCATTGCGTTGTTCCAGTTATTAAGAGATGACAGGTAATACTCTAATACCTTCGGCAAATCATTGTAATCTGTAACAATTTTGCCATTTTGCTCGTCACGAACATACTGGCTTTCCTTACTTACAACCTGTGGAATACCGAAGCTTACTCCACTTATCTGCAGGTACAGATTGGCTGAATTGGATACATTAATTATAAGCCTCTGTTCTCTAATACATTTACTAGCAGACAATTCGTCAACACACTGTTCTACAAAGAATGTTACAGGCACATCATCCATCTCATCAACCAGATTCTGAGTAGTTGTTGTATCCGCATTTTCAAGGGCAAGTCTGGAATCATAACCATTCTCTTCTAATATGCGCCTTGTATTATCAAGTATTCTCGAAGGCAGGCCATAATCCGCTTCTCTCGTGAAAAAGCAGACTCTCGCCTTATCATTTTCCTCAAAATATTTTGCAAATATCAATACCAGCTTCTCAAGATTCTCACTTGGCAGATTATCAATCGCAACAAGTATCTTCTGCACCGTAAGCTGACTACTAATCCCTGACTCTTTTCGCGTGTCAAATGGAGTGATATTGACTACTTTGTCACTATCATCACCCATATATTCCTTGATTTCGTCACATTTCTTCTTAGAATCAGTAACAATATAATCTGCTCTGGCAAGGAGAACCTTCGTGGCCTTATCATCCTGCTTATATCTATTCTCAAAGAATGACAGAACTGTCTTATGCCCTATGAGACCATTAGTTATTACCTTGTTATGCCTGTTATGCATAGCAATGCAGAATATGTCATCCTTGCTAAGCTTCGACACGTAAGAATTGAACACCTCAGATATTACATCATCAAGGCTGTCATACATTTCCTTCCTAAAGGGAATCTCTTCCCTACTGCCATCTATGTTGATAGTATAGAAGCTGCTCTCTTTATTAACCTCTACATGATTATCCTCAAAGAACACTCGAATCTTCCATGTACCCTTCTCAGTATAATAATCCTGATAGACAGGAGTATCCTCGCTATAGATAATGGCCGAAGACACGAAGCCCCTGTCGTCATATATATTACGAATAGCAACACTGTCGCCTTCATACATATCTACTTCTATAAGGTTGCCATCTTCTCCGAACTCAAGCTGGGCGTATTTTCTTCCCTGGAATAAGGCATATATTACAAATGGCGTGTATAAGAATTCTGTATGTGGTATCCAGTCAAGGTCCTGATACGAGAACACCCTTGCTCGCTTGCCCTCGCATCCACTAATTGCGTCAAACACAGAAAAATAAGGCGCATTATACACTCCCTGCCTATGTAGAAAATGTCTTAAGTTAGGGGAATAGCCTAGCAGACAGATACTGTATTCAAAGGCTTTATTCCTATGAAATAACTGAATCTGCTTAACTGTGTCATCGAACTCAGAGTGCATCTTACGCTCGTGCCAGTTTTGCTCATTTTCACACCACTGTTCACTTTTATACCATGCCGGAATAAAAACAATCATACTGTAATCTACCTCTATATAAATGGTTTGTATTCATCATAATTTCTAACAACAATTACTTCCTGATACAGGTTATAGAAAATACCCGTGAGCATCATAGCTGATGATGGAAGAACGGCAAGTGACGGACTAATCAGATCGTAATATTCAAGCAGCATCGGAATTAGAATACACACTCCCATTACTGTTGAACTAATAAGGCTCATCATCAGAACCTGCTTACGTAAGTATCTTCTTGTGTCAGTTCCTGCGTGAAGATTGATAATACTGTCACCGCTTTTTAGAAATTGTTCTGTTAAGTCCTTCGGACTAATGAACACGAATGCCATAGCAATTGTTAATATAAAAATTCCCACTATATATACAAATATTCCAAATAGCTCGGTAAGCACCATATTGTCGTTAATCCAGAGTATGACAGAATTCTCTGGAAATAGCATTTTCAAGAAAGCGGCAAGCATCTGAAGCAGCATGAACATAGCAGATGAGAACATAACGGGCATTACTCCTATTGGATTAAGCTTAATAGCCATGTAATTCTTATCTGCGTAAATACTATGAATAGATATTCTCTGGACTGGGAGCCTCTTCTCCGCATTTTCCATAATGATAACCACCACCATAATCACAATCGAAATTATGATTGGAATAATCATCTTCTGAATCGGATTGCCCGACAGGGCGGATGTCAAACTGTCTAGAATATTCACATAAATCAGAGTCGTCTGGCCACCAATTCCGTACTTACCATTGCGGTCGGCCAGCCAGAGAATTACGAATGCACCCGCAATCATCTGTACAATAACCACTGCTTTAACTAGAGTTGGGGAATAGTCAGTCTGGCGAAATGTTAATTGGTTCACCTTGTAAAATGCCTGGATAACAGCGACAATCAGCATTACATTAAGCGATAATCTGTTAAGTGTAATTGATGATATTCGCGACTTGGTATCGGCGCTTAATGTAGAGATTAGAATTTGCATAACAAGGGTTGCAATCATGTATGGAAATATACCAAGTGACAATATAGAATTCTCGTATCTATCACCACTAATTGATTGAAGGAGCAGCACCTGCACATCGATATCTTCGATTCGACCAACAGATATATCTACTCCAAATAGAGGTAGCGACCTACCAAGAAGATATACAACTATAATAATTGCTGTAAATAGTATCTTCTGAACCAATATAGGATGATTGTTTTTTCTATCAGCTTTTAGCATATTATCAATTACCCCTTTTATCTATAACATATCTATTATATAGTATTTTAGTAAAGTTTTCTAGATTATAGAAAATGTTGATATATGCATATATGAACAGCAATAGCTACAAACATATTAATGCATTGCATACTTTTTTAAATCTACCTTGCCGTCTATCACTTCTACCCCTTCAGCCTGTAGGCGATTAGCTTGCTTGGATGGACCTCCGAATACATATTCATCGACCAGCTCTCCCTTCGAATTAACAACACGATGACAAGGTATTGATAAAGGATCTGGATTCTTATGAAGAGCATTGCCAACTGCTCTTGACATTTTAGGATTTCCTGCCATTTTTGCTATCTGCCCATACGTTGCAACCTTCCCCTCTGGAATCTTCTTTATTGCATCATATATTCTCTTCGTAGGACTATCTGATATTAGATCATAGCTTTCGTCAATCATCATTTTAATATCTTTTTCTGGCACACTTCCATCAAGAATAATAGTATTCCAATGCATTTTATTCTGATGATAACCCGGCAAGACTGATTTATAAATATCTCGCCAGAAAAATGCTTTTTCTGGGTCAACCTTCACATTTATATTAATATATCCATTTCTCTCATATGTCCATAGAAATGCTTTCTTATTATACTTGTACCTCACTAGCTGCCAATTCTGATCACCAAAGGGTGCATCCTGATATGTATCCGGCAAAGATAAGCCATATTCTAATACTTGTTCCCTTGTTCTCATATTCATTCCTCCATTCTACTATACCTATTATAAGAAATATTATAAGAATATAAAACATAAAATAATAAGGGACCATACATGGATTAATACTAATCCACATATAGTCCCTGCATTGTCTTTCAAAACTTATTATAGAATTCTACTTTTCAGTTTTATCTGTATTCTCAGCTTCTACCTTTCTAAATAAGTTCTTATTATGCTTCTTATCGTAAGCAGTCTTAGCTGTTGCAGCTCCTGCTACTAGAAGAAGTATCCACCAGAATTTCTTATTCTGTGATTCACCCTCTGCAAGAGGAACTTCATCATTATCAATAGTAACGAACTCATCGCCGCCTGCGAGTGGTGTAACCTCATCGTCTATAGTAACAGTTGGTGTTGCTGCTGTAGCTGCTGGTGCTGCGCCAGTTCCTGCGGCTGCTGGTGCTGCTGTACCATCACCTGCTGTCGCAAATGTCTGATCAACGAAAGTATCAGTAACAGGTGCTGCTCCATCTGCAGTGCCAGGAGTAGGTATTGCTCCATCTGCTGTATTAGGAGTAGGTGTTGCTCCGTCTGCTGTATCAGGAGTTGTATCTACTGGTGTATTTGCATCTGGCGTCTCGCTTGTAGCTGTACTTGCACTTGCACTTGCTGAAGCACTTGCACTCTCGCTTGATGATGTTGAAGCATACTCGCTAGCACTTGTTGAAGCACTTGTTGATGCGCTTGTGCTTGCCTCTGTACTTGCGTTAGCACTGTCTTCGGTTGAAGCGCTTGTTGATGCGCTTGTACTTGCGTCTGTACTTGCATTAGCGCTGTCTTCAGTTGAAGCACTATTTGATGCGCTTGTGCTTGCGTTAGTGCTTGCGTTAGTGCTTGCCTCTGCGCTGGCACTTGCTGATGCGCTTGTGCTTTCACTTGCTGAGGTTGATGCACTTCCTATTGTAGATGCTTCATCACTTGCTGATGCACTTGCGCTCTCGCTAGCTGATGTAGAAGCATTTGTTGATTCACTTGTACTTGCACTTGCTGATTCACTAGTTGAGGCATTGCCACTAGCCTCTGCACTTGCACTTGTGCTTGTACTTGCTGATGCTGATGCACTCTCGTTCTCAGAACCAGT
>ONCT01000037.1 GCA_900316395.1 uncultured Lachnospiraceae bacterium
ATTCTTCTGCTGTTTTTGTATTCTTTGTATTAAAATCTATCGTCAGAATTTTCTCGCTCACTACTAGGTGTAAATCAAGGTGTAACTGATTTTCTATAATCTCGTTAAGTCAAGTATTCCTACCCGCTACCCTTTCTACGCTTTTATCCTGCCGTGGCATATAAATAGCGCCTTAATCATTGTTAATATCCTCTGCAAGCTTGCACCAGAATTATACTACGTGCCAAACAACACAAATCATCCTTTTACTCCGTCCCCCCTGTTATAGAAAAAGTACTATACACATGTGTATGTTCTAGAGGGCATCCTTCGGGCAGTTCTTGACGCATTCCATACAAAGAATACATTCTGTACCATTCTCTCTTTTTCGAGAGTTGTCTGTAACATCTACATCCATTGGGCATACCTTTTTACATTTCCCACAGGATATACATTTTTCTTTATCACACTTTATGCGAAATAATGAGAAATAACTCATCGGCTTCATAAATACAGTGATTGGGCAAATGTATTTACAGAATGCTCTATTATCCTTGAATGCAAAGGCCAAAGCAATACCTACGCCATAGTACAAGACATTTCCAATAATGAATGCCCAGAACATAATGCGTTCTATATTGCCAACCTTGGCAAAAAACAGGGCTGCCACAAAGACCAGAGATGCCACAAATACAATGTACCTAATCCAGCCTATCTTCTTTCTTGGTTGCTTAGGAACTTTGTAAGGCAGGAAATCTAATACCATTGCCGTCCAACAGGCGTATCCGCACCAGCCTCTTCCGAAAATTAATGGTCCGAATATCTTCGCTACAGCATAATGAATTGTTGCAGCCTCGAAGACTCCAGTAAACAGATAATACCAGAATCCCTCTATCTGCATATTCTCGCCGCAGATAAGTCCCAAGTAGACAAGCATATACAAGCCAACCAGTAGCTGCACAATTCGTCTTGCATACTTGTATTTCTTAACAAACAAAAATACGCCAAGGGAAATGGAAATGCCAATATAACTAAAATTAAATAGATAGAATATATTGTCCTTTGTCAACCAAAGTGTTACTGCTACTGCTTCAAAAATAGCAAGTATTATAATTGGCAAAAGGTATTTCCTTTTTTGCATAAATATCAATCTCCTTTGTATTCTACGCAGAGCATGGTCAGGTCGTCGAATTGAGTTGTGTTCTCTGCGAACTTATCTACATCTTCTCTTACACCCTTAAGAATTCCTTCAGGAGTCTTATCTTCTATACTATTCAATGTCTCCTCTAGTCTCTCCATGCCATACATATCATCAGAGGCATTAGTTGCTTCAGGAACGCCATCGGTGTATACGAAGATAACATCCCCCTTATTCAGCGTCAGCTCATAGTCTTCATATCGCAAATCTGGATCCACGCCCACCATTACACCACGCTTATCCTTGTATACTTTAAAGCCCTCATCCTGTGTCCTGATAAATGGATATTCGTGGCCTGCGTTGGTACATTTTAGGTTGCCCGTTGTAAGGTCAAGAATTCCCATCCATACTGTGACGAACATCATTTCATCATTATCCTCGCTAATCTGCCTATTAACATCGGTAAGAATCTCAGCAGGACTACCACCCTTCTTGGCACGATAATTAATAAGAATCTTAGTAGACATCATAAAGAGGGCTGCTGGTATTCCCTTATCAGACACATCTGCAATTAGCATAAACAGGTGATTATCATCAATCATACCAAAATCATAGAAATCACCGCCTACTTCCTTGGCTGGGCTCATGCTTGCATATAAGTCAAAATCCTCTCTCTCAGGGAATGGTGGGAAAATGTTAGGCAGCATAGAAGCCTGGATTCTGGTTGCCATGTTAAGCTCCGTGTTAACTCTCTCTCTTTCTGCAGTTATTTTAGTCAGCTTATCAGCCCCTTCTACAATACGTCGTTGCATTGAGCGAATCTCGTTATACAAATCTCCAATCTCGTCATTGGACTTTATAGGAAGATTAATTACATCTTCCATAGAAAAACCTTCATCCGCATTCTTAGCAAATCCTGTAGCGCCCTGAGATAATCGCTTAAGTGGTTTTGTCACAAACTTCCCGGTTAGTAAAAGGCTAATAAGAATTACCACAAGAGTTAATACGATAACAAAGACAGCACTATGGATTAAAAACCAGTTTCTATCCTCAGTTACATTACTCAAATCAAAATCCACACATACATGTGCAACCAGTTCATTACCATTTATATCAGTATCTGATATAACCTCTGAGGCAGTACAAAGCCACTCTCCCTTGTATTCGTAAACAGTTGCATCAATTGGCTCATCATCTTTATATGTTGCGAATTCTTCTACCGGATCATCTACGCTTCCAATGAATGTGAGCTTTTCCGATGGGTCCATCAGATTATATGCGACTCCATCCTTCACATACTGTAGATATACACTCTTAAGATTGAATATTTCCTGCTGATTCTTCAAATATTTACTGAAGAACATATACTCTTCATAGAATGTATAATATTTCGTTACTTCATTTCCATTTTCATCCACATCTTCTTCAAAGGAATAAATGGATGGACGTGCTTTCATCCAGTCGATAATATATTTGTCATCATTAGATTCAATTGCCTGTCTTTTCGCCTCCTTAAAACTTTCGTCATTAATCATATCCACGTAAGCAGATACAGGTACTGCTCCAGCAAATCCCTCAGTTACTGAATCTGCCACCTGCTCGGCACGTTGATAATATATTTCGTTAATCTTCTGCTCATAGAATTTATCTGTAACTAGTAAAAGAACTATCGCAAGTACAACCATACCAATAATGGTCATAATATTCAATTTAAATCCTAAATCAAATCTTGGTTTTATTTTCTCTTTGTTCACGCTTATCTCCTGTAAAATTATTACGACGTTACATCCATCGTTGAATTTTGAACATTACTATTATATAATAACAAATGCAAATGACATTGCGCAAATTACCATCTCAACTAGAGATATCATATATATTAGGAGGACAATAATGGCAACAACATTTGAACAGTCAGGTAGTACCCTTATCGTTAAACCTGAAGGAAGAATTGATACCAAAACATCACCAATTCTGGAGAAGGATATTCGAGCACATTTCGATTCTGCAGAGGATATTATTATAGATTTTGAAAATGTAGAATATATATCTTCTGGTGGAATGCGTATAATGCTTGCACTCAAAAAACAATTGAGTGCCAAAAATGGCACTCTCAAAGTCATTAATGTAAACGACGCCATCTACGAAATCTTCAAATTAGTTGGTTTCCATAGTATGGTCGAAGTTAGTCAGGGTTAATATCAAAGAACCCAAAGGCACTCAGCATATCCATTGTGGTCTCTATATAATCTGTTGATGTAAGAGACCACTTGAATCCAAGACGGTACAATGCCTTCACAGTAAAGCTATTGTCAGAATCGTTCTCTACTCTAATGTCATCATCATCCAGATTATAATTAACGAGAGGCGATATATACTGGTTCTTCTTCTCATCAGATATCATATCTCTAAGTCTCTTGGTGAATTCTGCCTCTTTAACAATATCAATATTATATCCCATATCCTTAAGAGCATAAATAACATCACCCATTTCTACTCCGTGAGAATTATATACATGAAATACATTGAATTTCCTGTCTGCTCCCGACAGGGTAACAATTGCCTTAGCCACTTCATCAATAGGAGAGAATTCATCTTCTACATCAAGGTCCTCAACCGGGAAGCATCCAAGAGTCACATATGCCTTAAGTGTATTCATAAAGTTATTAGTATGGAAGTTAACCTGGAACTCACCATCACTAAATCTACTCATAAGGTTACCAACTCTCATTATCTTAGCATCAAGACCATCATTTTTAATAGCCTCAACCAAATACTTTTCTGCAAGGTATTTTGTATATACATATGCATTAGATTCAACTTCCTGACCAATATCTAAGTTCCACTCATATAGTGTACGCATCTTGGCATCGTCGCCTATGCTATCGCCACCAACTGATACAGTAGATACATGTATTAATCTACTATTAGTAGCAAGACATAGCTTGGCAAGATTGATTACACCGTCAGTGTTAACCTTCTTGAGTACATTAATATCTCCAAAATGCTTAACAATAGCGGCACAGTTGATTACTGTCTTAAAGTCGTATTGCTTTACTACTTCAAGACTGTCTGGGTCAGTAATATCCGCCTCTATTACCTCTACTCGATTATCCCATTCATCATCATAGGCCTTATCGAAATAATAGAAATATACCTGCTTCAAGCGTTCCCTAGAAGACTTACCATTACTATGCATTAGACAATAAATCTTATTGTCACAGCTTTCTAATAACTCATCAAGAATATGAATACCCAGGAAGCCTGATGCACCAACCAAAAGTACATTGCCGATGTCTTCCCTTGTAATCTCATCTACATATTCAATACTATTATGCATAAGAGCCTTCTCTGCTTCTTCGTGTATATCTGCATCCTCAGGCTCACCCTTAGATGAAGCAGCATCTTCCGTAACACCAAATTGAAGCTCGTTCTTCTCATCAACAAGCAAAGCTAATTCTCTAGGTGTTGGATGGTCGAAGATATCCTTATATAGCACTGGAAGGTCTATCGACATTGCCGCCATCATAACCTTGGCTGCTGAAAGTGATGTTCCTCCAATCTGGAAGAAATTATCATCAGGGCCTACACTGCTGGCACCAAGAACCTTCTTCATTATCTCTACAAAGGTATCAACATAAACCTTATTAGCCTCTCCTGATACAGAACCAACCTTACTTACCTTCTCTTCCTTAGCAGATGAAGTCTTGACGCTTTCCTTAGTAAGCTTCTTAACAGTTTCAATATTCATAACCTCTGCCATAGAACTCTTACTAATAAAGCCATCTACAATTGCATCTAACAATTCAGAGAATCTGTCTATTGTAAATGTACCATATTTTGCGTTGTCACATTCGAAATCATATATAACATTATCATCCTGAATAGATATATCCAGACCAAATGGCGACTTCTCCTGATCTAAATCTACAGATACTTCTGTTGCCTTCCTGCCACCGAGGACTACATCGTCGTCCCCTTCTCCCTGATAAGCAAATAGTATGTCAGAATCAAGTCCATAACTACTGCTAAGTTCTGAGAAGCTTACAATGTCATTAGCCATTGCATTAATTAAATAGTTCTGGCATTCAGTGATATATTTTACAACAGTATCATTTGTGTGCGCCTCTAGGAGTACAGGAAGTGTCTTAACAAGCATTGTTACACTTCGACTTGTTCTAGAATCACTTCGACCATTGTAAATTGTTGCGAATAAAGATTTATCGGCACCTGTATATGACTTAAGAGCCAAGCCGAATGCGGCTGTAAAGAAGGCATTAAGGGACAATTCCTTCTCTTCACAATAATCCTTAACACTCTTAGCTGCAACCTTACTTATTACACTGCTATAGTCTTCTCTTGAAGTGTCAGGATTCTTCTCTTCATCAGGAAGAATAACAGGGCTTACACCATTAAAGATTCCGTCATAGAAGCTCCTAGCCTTATTGAATCTAGAGGATGATCTAAATGCCTGTTCAGTCAATCCAACCTCGTATCCGCTGAATTCTTCTGTTATTACTTCTTCTTCTTCGTAGGCGCTATTAATATCCTCGAAGAGAATGTCAAATGACTCGCCATCTGCAATAATATGATGTAGGTCTATAAATAAATATTTGCCATCACTTGTATCATACAGACTT
Source organism: uncultured Lachnospiraceae bacterium (assembly GCA_900316395.1). Taxonomy (GTDB): domain Bacteria; phylum Bacillota; class Clostridia; order Lachnospirales; family Lachnospiraceae; genus RUG191. Next base: position 5,758 of record ONCT01000037.1, read on the forward strand.
ACTCTATATAGTTCCTCTCCTGATAATAAGTCAAATGGTTGAATAAGCTCTTCTGTACTTGGAAGAACATCACCTATCTTGACGTCAATTGGATGAACTTCATTACGAAGTGCTACTGCATCATCATCCACATTCTTAATAGTCATGTAAATGTATGGATGGGCCATGAAAGCAGTACTTATTGCATCCTTAAGCTTATCCATATCAATATCATCAGACAGCTTATATAGGAACGGAATATTATATACAGTAGTCCCTATAAATCTCATACTCTCAACGAAGATACCCATCTGAGTCATTGTAAGAGGATACTCATCTCTAAGTTCAAGATCAATCTCTTCAACTGTTTCTTCAAGCAGGGCCTCAATCTCAACAATAGTCCTGTTATCGAATACGTCAGAGATTCGTATATCCTTATCAAACTCATTAGATAGAAGTGAGCATAGCTTAATACATCCAATTGAAGAAAGACCTGCGGAGAACAAATCAGTCTTAATTCCTATGCTATCCTTACCTAGAACTGATGCTACAATGTCTAATATTTTCTGCTGCGTCTCATTTTCAGGAGGAACAATTTCCTCTTGCTCCATAGATGGCTTAGGCAGCTTCTTCTTATCAATCTTACCGTTGGCAGTAAGCGGCATCTTATCAAGCTGAATCAGAACCTGTGGTACCATATATTCAGTTAGCTTAGAGCTTAAATGCTCCTTAAGAGACTCAGTATCAATCTTCTCATCTGCTGTAAAATATGCTGCCAGATATTCAGTATCCTGCTTAACAACAATAACAATACTTGTGCCGATTCCCGGATATGAATTGATGTTACTCTCAATCTCTCCAAGTTCCACACGAAGTCCACGAAGCTTTACCTGGTTATCAATTCTTCCATGGAACTCGATGTTACCATCCTCACGAATTCGAACAAGGTCACCACTTCTATAAGCATTTCTTCCAAACAGAGATATGAAGTTCTTCTTATTAAGGTCTTCGCGTCCTATATATCCGCGGCCAATACCATCGCCGATTATAACCATTTCGCCCATGGCTCCAAGTGGCTGTAAGTGACCTTCTCTATCCATTGTTGCAACATTGACATTTCCATTAGGAATACCAATAGTTATATCATCAGGATTATCAATCACCTGCATAGTACAGCTTACAGTAGCTTCAGTTGGTCCATATCCATTCATAATAAGAATGTCAGGACTAACTGCTTTAAGCTTGGTATATAGAACTGGTGGAAATGCTTCAGCACCCATGTCAATCGCCTTAACATTACTAATTGCCTTATTAAGCTTGTCCGTATATTCACCCATATCAAGCAGGTTAATAAGGTAGCTTGGTGTAGCACACATACAATCTACTTTATTCTCTGTCATTACATCAGCAAGCTGCAGTGGATTCATAATATCATCGCCAGTTGCAAGTACTGCTGTCATACCATTGGCAAGAGGAACGAATTCCTCCATAATAGCAAAGTCAAATGTTAATGCAGCAATGGCAAGCACTGCATTGCAGCCATTAACCATTCCATGAATCTCAGCATTCTTCTCATCATCATATACGAAGTTAACTAGGTTGTGGTTAGTAAGCATAACACCCTTAGGCTTACCTGTTGAACCTGAAGTGTAGATTACATAAGCTAATGAATCGTATGGCACATCAACATTAGGATTAGATGAATCGTTATTCTTAAGTGCATCCTGGGCAGCGATAGCCTCTATGCCTTCACTACCAAGAGCCTCAAATAAATCTTTTCTTCTAGTAAGAATATCACTTGTAGTAAGGATAAGCTTAGCCTTAGAATCTTCTAGGATAAATCTAATTCTGTCCTCTGGATATTCAGGGTCAATTGGAAGGAATGCGCCTCCGCTCTTAAGTACACCTTGTCGCATTACATAGGCATAGCTATTCCTGTCAGCAAGGACTGCCACAATTGTATCTGGCTTAACACCCCTACTAATAAGACTATGACCTACCTTGTTAGCTTCTTCGTTGAACTCTTTATATGTAAGCTTTCTGTCGCATGCAGCAACAGCAGTTTTCTCTGGAAATTTCTCAGCGCTATCCTGCATAAGCCTGTAGGCTGGCTTTGCTGGAACATTTACAATAGTATCATGAACATTCTTAATCGCCTCAATATCGGTGTCACTAACGAGAGAAATGTCGCTTATCTTATCCTTAGACATGAACTCTAAGGATACAACATCTAAGAGATTAGCAATACCCTGCATTGTGAATTCAGAATACATAGATGGGTCGTATTCCACCTCGTACATAACCTTATCACCATCAAGTGATACATCAAATCCAATAGGCGCCTTGGCATACGAGAGATCAAAGTCAGTAAATGTTGCCTCATATCCACCCAGGGTAGTTACATCTTCTCCATCACCCTGATAAGCAAATAGAACATCTCCATTGATGTCATATTCATTCTTGATTTCTGCAAAGCTATATATATCATGAGACATTGCATTAAGAAGATATGTCTGAGCGTCATGTATAACTGATACAATTGAACTGTCATTCTTAGGATTAAAATATACCGGAAATGTCTTAACCAGCATCGTTACACTGTTTTCTAACTTAGAATCATTTCTTCCATTATAAATTGTTGAGAATATTGCTCCGTCCTCTGAGGCTGTATATGATTGCATAGTCATTCCAAATGCAGCTGTGAAGAATGCATTAGCTGTAAGGTTATTCTTCTCACAGAAGGCACGAACATCTTCTGCACTCACATTCAGATGATTATGAAGCATAGCAACATGTTCGTTACCCTTACCATCTGTAACAGGCATAGTCTCACCAGAGCAGCCTGCGAAAACGCTATCATACCACTCTTTTGCTTCGGTTAATTTATCAGAGTTTCTTAGGCGCTCTTCATCAAGGGCATACTCGAAACCAGTGTACGTTTCTTGGGACACCTCTTCGCCCTTATATGCTTTGTCTATATCCTCAATAAGTATATCAATAGACTCACCATCAGATACAATATGATGAGTGTCTAGGAAGAAATATTTTCCTTCCTTAGTATCATAGATTTCAGCGCGAATGAGCACTTCATTAGATGCAAGGTCATATGGTCTGACAAGTTCATCCTCTGCTGGAACCTTATCACAGGATGTGAATTTTACTTCTAACTCATAATCGTCTCGACGCTTAACAACAACCTTGTCACCAACCTTTTCTAATCTCATAAATAGGTATGGATGTGCGCTGACAGCCTTAACTATAGCATCCTTAAGCTTACTTAGATCTACTCTGTCATCAAGCTTATATAGAGACGGAATATTATATATGGTTGTATCCTGATGCAGTTCTGACTCAATATATATACCCATCTGATTCATACTTAATGGATACTCATCTCTTGCTTCGTAACTAATTGCTTCGTCAGTTTCATTAAGAAGCATCTCAATCTCAGCTACTGTTTTGTTAGCTGATACATCAGCAAGACGAACTTCCTTATCAAACCTTGAAGAAAGCAATGCACAGAACTTAATGCAGGTAATAGATGACATTCCTGCAGCAAATAAATCAGTTGTAATACCTATCCTGTCAGTACCTAGAAGCTCAGCAGCAATATCAATAATATCCTGCTGTGTCTGATTCTCGGCAGGCTCAATTGTCATTTCCTGCATAGTTGGACTAGGCAGCTTCTTCTTATCAATCTTGCCATTAGCAGTAAGTGGCATCTTATCAAGCTGAATAAATGCCTGAGGCACCATGTATTCTGTAAGCTTAGAGCTTAAATGCTTCTTAAGAGCATCAACATCTATCTCTTCGTCAGCTGTATAATATGCTGCCAAATATTCTGTATCCTGCTTAACTACAATAACAATACTTGTACTAATTCCTGGGAAGGAGTTGATATTACTCTCTATCTCTCCAAGCTCCACACGTAGTCCACGTAGCTTAACCTGGTTATCAATTCTTCCATGGAATTCAATGTCACCATCCTCACGAATGCGAACTAAGTCTCCGCTTCTATATGCACTTCGACCAAACATTGATATAAAGCTCTTCTCGCTTAGGTCATCGCGTCCTATATATCCATGGCCGACGCCATCACCAATAATAATCATTTCACCCATTGCACCAAGAGGCTGAAGTCTGCCATCTCTATCTGTGGTCGCAACATTAACATTTCCATTAGGAATACCAATTGTAATATCATCAGGATTATCTATCTCCTTCATAGTACAACTAATCGTTGTTTCTGTAGGTCCATATCCGTTAATGATAGTTACATCAGAGTTAACCTCTCTTAGCTTATCATATAGAACAGGAGGGAAGGCCTCTGCACCTATATCTACCAACTTAAGATTACTAATTGCAGTACTTAAGCTGTCCATTAATTTACCCATATCTAACAGGTTGAGTACATAAGTAGGCGTTGCACATAGTCCATCAACCTTGTTAGCAAGCATGGTCTCTTCTAACTGCTTTGGATTCATAATCTCATCATCAGTTGCAAGGACAACCGTCATTCCGTTGGCAATAGGAATACACTCTTCCATTACTGATACGTCAAATGTTAATGCAGCAATGGCAAGAAGTACCCTAACATTAGATACCATACGATGAGTCTCGGCATTCTTCTTATCATCATATACGAAGTTAACCAGGTTACCATTAGTAAGTGCTACTCCCTTAGGCTTGCCTGTTGAGCCTGATGTATAGATTACATAAGCAAGGCTATCCTTAGATACCTCAACATCAAGATTAGAGCCATCAGACTCCTCTAATGCTTTTTGTGCAGAGATAATCTTAACACCATCACTAGAAATGCTGTCGAATAAATCCTTTCTTCTATCAATAATATCTTCTGTGGTAATAAGATATTTGGCCTTAGAATCTTCTAGTACAAAGCGAATTCTATCCTCTGGATATTCAGGGTCAATTGGAAGGAATGCGCCACCGCTCTTAAGCACACCTTGTCTCATTACATAGGCATAGCTATTCCTATCTGCAAGAACAGCAACTATTGAATCACATTTTACCCCTGCACCTGCAAGTGTTCTTCCAACCCTATTAGCCTCTTCATTAAGACTAGAATATGTAAGTGTTCTATCTGTTGCCACTACAGCAACCTTTTCTGGATACTTAGCCGCGCTATCCTGTAATAATCTATAAGCTGGTCTACTTGGCACATCAACCTTAGTATCATGAAGCTTAATAATTGCATCAATATCATTATTATCAACAAGCTCTACGTCACTTATCTTATCCTTCGATATGAATTGCTGCGATACATTGTCTATAAGATTCATTATGCCCTTCACAGTATATTCAGAATAAAGTGATGGGTCGTATTCTACTTCATATACTACTTCATCCCCTTTAAGGAACAAATCAATTCCAATATGCGCTCTGGAATATGAGAGATCAAACATAGTAAATGTGGTCTCATATCCACCTATTGTAGCTACATCATTGCCATCCCCCTGATAAGCAAATACTATGTCGCCGTTAATACCATATTCATTCTTCACTTCTGCAAAGCTGTATATATCATTAGTCATTGCATTAAGAAGATATGACTGGCAATCTCTGATGGCAGATATGACATCGCTATCCTTCTTCGGATTAAAAAATACCGGAAATGTCTTAACCAACATGGATACACTGTTCTCCAGTCGGGAGTCACTTCTTCCGTTATAGATGGTTGAGAATATTGCTCCATCCTCTGAGGCTGTATATGATTGCATAGTAAGTCCAAAGGCAGTAACAAAGAAGGCATTAGCTGTAACACTATTCTTCTCGCAGAATGTGCGAATATCTTCTGCTTTTACCTTCATATTACTATTAATTACAGCCACATGTTCATTACTCTTACCATCTGTTACAGGTGCAGACTCTCCTGAACAGCCTGCAAATATGCTATCATACCACTCTTTAGCTTTGCTTAATTTATCAGAGCTTCTTAGGCGCTCTTCATCAAGGGCATACTCGAAACCGGTGTACGTTTCTCCTACCACCTCTTCGCCTCTATATACCTTATCGATATCCTCCACAAGTATATCAATAGAGGCACCATCAGATACGATATGATGTGTATCTAAGAAGAAATACTTTCCATCCTTAGTATCAAATAGCTCTGCACGAATTAAAACCTCATTAGATGTTAAGTCAAATGGTCTAACAAGTTCCTCTTCTGATGGGACCTTATCACACACTTTGCAAGGAACTTCTAATTCATAATCGTCACGACGTTTAACAACAATCCTGTCATCTAGTTTCTCTATCATCATAAATAGATAAGGATGGCAGCTAGAAGCCTTAACTATGGCTTTCTGAAGCTTATCTAAATCTACTCTGTCATCAAGCTTATACAATGATGGAATATTATATATGGTTGTTCCCTGATGCATCTCTGACTCAATATAGATACCCATCTGATTCATACTTAATGGATACTCATCTACAAGTTCATAGTCAACTGCACTCTCAGAATCATTTAGTAACTTCTCTATATCTATAACTGTTTTATTGTCAAATACATCAGCAATACGAACATCCTTATCAAACTTCGAAGAAAGTAAGGCACAGAATTTAATGCAGGTTATTGATGACATTCCTGCTGCAAAAAGGTCAGTTGTAATACCTATTCTATCGTTACCAAGAGCCTCTATTGCAATATCAAGAATAGCCTGCTGTGTATCATTCTTGGCGGGCTCAATTACAACTTCAGTCATTGTAGGACTTGGAAGCCTCTTCTTATCAATCTTACCATTAGCTGTAAGTGGCATCTTATCTAACTGAATTAGCACCTGAGGTACCATATATTCAGTTAGCTTAGAACTTAGGTGTGCCTTAAGATCTTCAGTATCAATCTCTTCATCTGCTGTATAATATGCAGCCAAATATTCTGTATCCTGCTTAACAACAATTACAATACTTGTGCCAATTCCTGGATATGAATTGATGTTACTCTCAATCTCTCCAAGTTCCACACGAAGTCCTCGAAGCTTAACCTGGTTATCAATTCTTCCATGGAACTCGATGTTACCATCTTCACGAATTCTAACAAGGTCACCACTTCTATAGGCTTTCTTACCAAATAATGTAATGAAGTTCTTCTTGTTAAGGTCATCACGTCCTATATAACCTCGACCGATTCCATCGCCCATTATAACCATTTCGCCCATGGCTCCAAGTGGCTGTAAGTGACCTTCTCTATCCATTGTTGCCACGTTGACATTACCATTAGGAATACCAATAGTGATGTCATTAGGATTGTCAATTACCTGCATAGTACAGCTTACAGTAGCCTCAGTAGGTCCATATCCATTCATAATAAGGATATCAGGGCTTACTTCTTTAAGCTTGGTATATAGAACCGGCGGAAATGCTTCAGCACCCATGTCGATTGCTTTAACGTGGCTTAACGCAATATTAAGCTTGTTAGTATATTCACCCATATCTAGCAGATTAAGAAGATAGCTAGGTGTTGCGCACATACAATCTACTTTATTCTCTGTCATTACATCTGCAAGCTGCAATGGATTCATAATATCATCGCCTGTGGCAAGTACCGCTGTCATACCATTTGCAAGGGGAACGAATTCCTCCATGATAGCAAAGTCAAATGTTAATGCAGCAATCGCAAGTACTGCACTGCAACCATTAACCATTCCATGAATCTCAGCATTCTTCTCATCATCATATACAAAGTTAACCAGGTTATGGTTCGTAAGCATAACACCCTTAGGTTTACCTGTTGAACCTGATGTATAGATTACATAAGCTAATGAATCGTATGGCACATCAACATTAGGATTAGATGAATCCATGTTCTTAAGAGCATCTTCAACTACAATAGCTTCTATGCCTTCACTTCTAAGGGCATCAAATAAATCTTTTCTTCTAGCTAGAATATCACTTGTAGTAAGAATAAACTCGGCCTTAGAATCTTCTAGGATAAATCTAATTCTGTCCTCTGGATATTCAGGATCAATTGGAAGGAATGCGCCTCCGCTCTTAAGTACACCCTGACGCATTACATAGGCATAGCTATTCCTGTCAGCAAGAACTGCCACAATAGTATCTGGCTTAACTCCCTTACTAAATAAGGTACGACCTACCCTATTAGCCTCCTCATTGAACTCCTTATAAGTAAGCTTTCTATCACATGCCGAAACAGCTATTTTCTCTGGGAACTTCTCTGCGCTATCCTGCATTAGCCTATAAGCTGGCTTTGCTGGAACATTTACAATAGTATCATGAACATTCTTAATCGCCTCAATATCGCTGTCACTAACAAGAGATATATCGCTTATCTTATCCTTAGTCATGAACTCCTGTGACACAACATCTAAGAGATTAATTATACCTTGAATAGTATATTTTGAATAAAGAGATGGGGCGTATTCTGATTCATAAATAACCTTGTCGCCACTTAAGAACACATCAATTCCAATAGGCATTCTGAAGCGTGAAAGGTTAAGAAGCTTATAGCTAGACTTAAAGCCTCCTATGATAGCTATATCATCTATGTCACCCTGATAAGCAAATATCATATCACCATTAATGCCATATTCATTCTTCACTTCTGCAAAACTATATATATCATTAGACATTGCATTGAGAAGATAAGACTGAGTGTCCTTAATTACAGATACAATATTAGCATCCTGCTTCGGATTAAATAATACTGGAAATGTCTTAACAAGCATTGATACACTATTTTCTAATCTAGCGTCACTTCTTCCATTATAAATTGTGGAGAATATGGTCTCTTCTGCGGCACTATATGACTTAACAGCCATTCCAAATGCTGCTGTAAAGAAGGCATTAACTGTAAGATTGTTTTTCTTACAAAATGCACGTATATCATCAGCCTTAACATTTAGCTGATCCTTAAGAATACCAAGCTGCTCACTATCATTACCATCTGTTACAGGCATAGTCTCCCCTGAGCAGCCTGCGAAAATGCTATCATACCACTCCTTAGCCTTGTTATATTTATCAGAACTTCTAAGGCGCTCTTCATCAAGAGCATACTCGAAACCGGTGTACGTTTCTTCGGACACCTCTTCACCCTTATATACCTTATCGATGTCTTCCACAAGTATATCAATAGAGGCACCATCAGATACAATATGATGGGTGTCTAAGAAGAAGTATTTTCCATCCTTAGTATCAAAAAGTTCTGCACGAATTAAAACCTCATTAGATGTAAGGTCAAATGGTCTAACAAGCTCCTCTTCTACCGGAACCTTGTCACAAGTTGTACATTTTACTTCTAATTGATAATCATCACGGCGCTTAACAACTACCCTGTCACCAGCCTTATCTAATATCATAAATAGATAAGGATGAGCACTGGCAGCCTTAACAATGGCTTTACTAAGCTTGTCTAAATCCACCCTGTCATCAAGCTTATATAGGGATGGAATATTATATATGGTCGTTCCCTGATTTAATTCTGTCTCTATGTATATACCCATCTGATTCATACTTAGTGGGTACTCATCTCTTAGCTCGTAATTAATTAATTCGTCACTATCATCAAGGAGCTTCTCGATATCAACTACTGTGCTGTTGTCAGCTATATCTGCAATACGAAGGTCTTTATTATATTTTGCAGATAAAAGGGCGCAGAACTTCATTCCAGAAATCGAAGACATTCCTGCTGCAAATAAATCAGTTGTAATACCAATTCTATCCGTACCAAGTGTATCTATTGCAATATCAAGAATTTCCTGTTGCGTTTGATTCTGGGCAGGCTCTATTACAACCTCCTGCATGGTAGGACTAGGAAGCTTCTTCTTATCAATCTTACCATTAGCAGTAAGAGGCATCTTATCAAGCTGAATAAACACCTGTGGCACCATGTATTCTGTCAGTTTAGAAGACAAATGCTCCTTAAGTGCTTCAACTTCAATCTCTTCACTTGCAGTATAATAAGCAGCTAGATATTCTGTGTCCTGCTTAACTACAACGACAATACTTGTATTTACTCCTGGGAATGAATTGATTTTGCTTTCTATCTCTCCAAGCTCCACTCTAAGTCCACGTAACTTAACCTGATTATCAATTCTTCCGCGGAATTCAATGTTGCCATCCTCACGAATTCGTGCAAGGTCACCACTCTTGTACGCCCTCTTACCATCTAAGGTTATGAATTTCTCCTTAGTAAGATCATCTCGTCCTATATATCCGCGACCAACACCATCGCCGATAATAACCAGTTCACCTACCTCTCCAAGTGGCTGTACTTTTCCATCCTTATCCATGGTTACAACATTAACATTTCCGTTAGGGATACCAATTGTAATATCATCAGGACTTTCGATTACCTGCATTGTACAGCTTACAGTGGCTTCAGTAGGTCCATAACCATTCATAATAAGGATATCAGGACTTACTGCCTTAAGCTTGGTAAATAGTTCTGGTGGAAATGCTTCAGCACCCATGTCGATTGCTTTCACATGGCTAATTGCAATATCAAGCTTATCTGTAAACTCACTCATGTCTAACAGATTAAGGAGATAGCTAGGTGTTGCGCACATACAATCCACCTTGTTATTCGTCATCAAATCTGCCAGCAGCAACGGATTCATAATCTCATCATTAGTTGCAAGAACCGCTGTCATACCATTTGCAATTGGAACAAATTCCTCCATAATGGCGAAGTCAAATGTTAATGCAGCAATGGCAAGCACAGCACTGCAGCCTGTAACCATTCCATGAATCTCGGCATTCTTCTCGTCATCATATACAAAGTTGACCAGGTTATGGTTGGTAATCATAACACCCTTAGGCTTACCAGTAGAGCCTGAGGTATAGATTACATAAGCTAAGGATTCGTATGGAACATCAATATCTAGATTAGAGCCGTCAGACTCCTCTAGGGCCTTTTCAACCGATATAACATCTGTGCCGTCTTTTATAATATTGTCAAATAAATCTTTTCTACGGGAAATAATATCTTCTGTAGTAATAAGATGCCTAGCATTAGAATCTTCTAAGATAAAATGAATTCTATCCTCTGGATATTCAGGATCAATTGGAAGAAAAGCGCCACCACTCTTAAGAACGCCCTGACGCATAACGTAAGCGTAGCTATTCCTGTCAGCAAGAACAGCTACTATTGAATCACATTTTACACCTGCCGTAATAAGGGTTCTTCCTACCTTGTTAGCCTCTTCGTTAAGCGCTAAATAGGTAAGCTTTCTATCTGTTGCAACAAGTGCCGTCCTGTCAGGATAGTGCTTCGCACTATCCTGCAACAGTCTGTATGCGGGTCTTATTGGTACATCGACCTTAGTATCATGAAGCTTAATCGAAACACTTATATTATCCTTACTCATAGTTTTCACCTTTCCCCTATTACTCCATTATTATCATTATATTAACAAATTATTTATGCTTAGTTTCTGAATTTTATCATCATTCTTCTAAGAGAGTTAAACTCATTAACAACAACTACACCATAATCAATATCTTCTTCACCTACTTCTTCCTCATGTCCATGAGCTTCCTTCTTCCTAAGTCGTCTTAACTTACTGCTCTCGTCATATCGTAATATAACTGACTTGCCTTCTTCTCCAAGGTCAAGTATGGTAAATGAGCTAAGTGGAGTAATATCCTTCTCAATACTACTGATAAAAGGCTTAATCATATCTTCTTCAATCTGTTCGCTCTGTTCTTTGCTTAAGAATTTCTTCGCCTTATTCTTCCAGTCTTCTATTACATCATTCGTGGCAACTCCACCTGTAATCATAAGAAGATTCTCACGACGGAAACTCACAAGACCCTTGGTTCCTCGACATATAAACAGAACATATATACATGCACAAAAAGCACCTGCTAACGAGCCATACCAAGGTGCATCCATAGGCGCAACATTCTTAAGTGCGATAGTTACGATTATTGATACTACACCCTCAATACCAAATGCAATATCACCTCTTATCTCTTTCTCAATAGATGCGAAGTAATCAGCCATAAATGTGACTATAAATAATAAGAATTGCGAAATACACATAATCCTTATTGCATATGGTAATGTCTCTAGCATTTTCTCATCTGTTACAGAGAATACTCTCATAAATGCTTCTGGGAAAATCGCAATTAAAATTAGTATTACAGGAACTACAACTAGTCCAATTCTAAATAACATTCGCTTAGCAAGAAGCTGACAGCTTGTATTCTTCTCACCAAAATAAGCAGAAGCAAGTGGCATAATAGACTCACATTGTCCTAGTATGAAAATTGCAAGGAACACTACAAGATTGTCCATAACTGCAGAGTCTCCAAGACCACTTGTACCACCTTCATCACTAAGAACGTAGTTTTGAATGAACATTTGGAAGATTGCAAGAATATATGTAAGGGCAAGTGGGAAACCAGGCTTAAGGATTTCTCCTGGCTTAATTCCACTATTCTTAGGATTCACAAACCGGCACAGGGTATCCTTCTTCTTGAAGTGGAAGAAGAATACAATAAGGGCGACCACATTGCCGAACACTGTACCGAAGGCTGCGACCCATATTCCAAAATGAAATACATTAAGACCAACCAAATCAATTATGACATTAACTACAGCCGATACAATAGTTCCTACCATAACAAGATTAGGGTTGTTATCATCAACGAAAATGTACAGCCACGCAAACACCATTGTCATAACAACAAAACCAATTAGTATTACTATAAGATATTCCTTGGCAAAAGCCACATTTTCTGGAGTTGCCCATAGAAATTTAAGAAGGGGATCAATAAAAAGAAGCGCTAACGCACTAATTAATATGGAAAAAATAGTAAGTGCAATTGTAGTTATGGTAAATGCTTTGGCTGCTTTCTCTTTCTCTCCGGAGCCGGAGCATTTAGATACAAGAATACCACAACCTACGCCACCAAGGGAGCCTAGAACACTTGTAATCATAACTACTGGTTCAACATTACTTAATGCTGATAGCGCTACATTGCCCAAAGATGCTGATACACAAGCTGCATCTACTAGCGGTGCTGTCTGTGAAAATACAAGTGTTATTATGGAAGGAATGATATACCTTACCGCACTCTTACTAATTAATTTCTCTTCATACTTATAGTTAATAACTTCATTATTCACTACTCAAATCTCCTCTTAACATAATTGCTTATTTATTTGTATAAAACCGCATTATTATTGTATATTTACGCCACAATTATGTCAAGCAAGAGGGGGTTACAAGAAGACGATTCTTCTATGTGCAAATGCTTGTCCACCATGGCTTCCCATGTTAAAATTGAATACGAAGAAAAAAGCTGATACTACAATGAGTATAAGCGTAAAATAATGTAATTAAAATTCGGAGGACACGATAATGGATATAAGAACTATGCAATACTATCTAGCAGTTGTTCGGGAAGGAACTATTTCTGCTGCGGCAGATGCTCTTCACGTAGCACAGCCATCCCTGTCTCGTCGTATGAAGGAATTGGAAGAAGAATTAGGTGCACCTCTTTTTGTTCGAGGAAACCGTAAGATTACACTTACTGAAGAAGGAATGGTTTTACGAAGACGTGCAGAGGAAATGGTGCGATTAATGCAGATGACTGAGGATGAGATTTCCCAGGTAAAAAATAACATTTCCGGTACTGTTCGAATAGGTGCTGGAGAATCTGTATCATTCCATTACCTCTCTCGTACAGCAAGTCTGCTCCTAAAGGAGCATCCTGACATAAGGTTTCAAATTACCAGCGGAGATACTAAGGATCTGATGGACCAGTTAAATGATGGTCTTATTGACTTTGCCGTTATATTTACTAACGTTGACCACTCATTATACCAGTCAATTGACCTTCCAACAGAGGATAGCTTCGGTCTACTTATGCCAAAAAAATCAGACCTTGCAAAAAAAGATGTTATTCGCTGGTCTGATTTGAAAGGCTTGCCTATTCTAGTTTCCAGAGCATCAGAGCCATATTTTTCTAGTTCTAATAAGCTTTCTGGACTACATATTGTCGCAATCTACAATCTTATATATAACGCCTCACTTATGGTTGAAGACGGAGTGGGGTATGCTCTTTGCTTTGATAATATTATTAACACAGCGGGGGACAGTCCTCTTACTTTCAGACCTGTCACCCCTCCACTCAAATCAACTGGAAAACTAATTTGGAAAAAATATCAAGTATTCTCTCCTGCTGTACAAATGTTTATTGATAGAATTCAAGAAATTATTCCTAGTGAATAAACTACAAATTACTTAACGAAAAATCTTGTTTAAATAGTTATAGAAGCACTGACCCCAGAATGCCTCGTCGTGGCCATAGCCCTTAACATAGTCGGTTTGGTTTTTCACACCCATTTGATTAAGTACATCACGATAATACAATGTACAATCAATATTATATGGGTCCTTATCTCCTACCGACATATAGAGGTAATATGGTGTGTTTGCTTCAGTAGGTTGTGGGAACTTGTCGAATACAGGTGTGTTCCAGAATGTGCCCTTATAATACTCAGTAGGAATAACTCCTGTATCTGGAGCAAAGCCTCCAATGTAACCGAACTTATCTAACCACTTAAAGCCAGTGCAAAGGGATTTCGCGCCACCTTCAGACAGTCCTGCAACTGCTGTATTTTCCCTGCCAGTTTTTACAGAATATGTCTTCTCAATAAAAGGCATCAAATCAATTGCAATATCGTCTATGGCCTTGTCATAAATATATCGTAGCTGCTCCTCGCTTTTACTACTCTTCTCGCTTTGCTTGTCTGTATACATATCAACATTTACGATAATCATAGGAACAGTCAAACCGTCATGCAGCATATTACCATACAGCATTGTAAGAAATGAACCATCGTTAATCTGGTCGGTATGACTTCCGTCAAAGCCATGAAATACATACATTACAGGATATTTTTCATTCTTGTTGTAGCCTGCTGGAAGCAACACATTGCACTGCTTATTATCACCTGCTGTTGTCGAATAATAAGTAACATCCTCATCAACAGTTCCATAATCTACCCCAAAGCGTTTCTTGAACATTTTATCATCTATATCATAGCGATTCTCAGTTCCATATGGGTCATCATTAGAAGTTTTGCTTGTTGCCTGAGTGGTATTGGTAGTATTAACCTTAACATCTGTATTAGTGCTGGTATTCTCACTTGCAGACTTTGACTTCTGACATCCAAACAAAGCCAGTGCCATTATTAGTATTAATGCAATAGATATAATCCTTTTCACGAGTCTCTCCTTTCGCTTCTTTTGCTTATTCATATATACTTTTTATTTTCTTAGCTGGAACGCCTCCTACTATACAATTGGCAGGAACGTCTTTTGTTACGACTGCCCCTGCTGCGATTACTGCGTTATCACCAATTGTAACTCCCTTTGTCACAACAGCATTTGCACCAATCCATACATTCTTGCCAATTCTAATAGGTGCTGGATGAAGCTGCTGTCTCTTCTCTGGGGCAATTGGAACTTACAACCAGCGTTAATAAAGACGTTTTTGCCAATAGTTATATTCTTGCCAAAGTCAGTATAGAAAGGTGGAAACAGCCCAAACCCTTCTCCTACTGGCTTTCCTATCACCTCCGAAAACAGCTTTGATAACTCTTCCGGTTCATGATACTTAGTATTAATCTCCATGGTAAGCTTCTGGGACTCTCGGCTATAATACCTCATTTGTTCTATATACTCTCTATTGGTTCCCAGCGTTTCTCCATTATTAAAATGCTCTAACAATTCTTCCAAATCCATTGTTTATTCTCCTCTTACCTGGTAAATGTTATTGTAACATCTCCATTTCCCAGTAAATCCTTCATCTGAGATGCAGACTTATCTGTTATCTTGCCCAGTCTTGTATATGCCCATGAATTAGAGCCATAGAAGACAACAATCTGATTGCCTGAATAAAGAACAATGTCTCCAGCACTAGTTGTGGTCTGCACATCGTTTTTAGGGAGATTCTGTCCAATGGAGCCCACCTGTTCAAAGCCTCCATACATTGACATATTAATCGTAAGAGGTTTCTCAGCGGTAAGTTGTTTTAAGGCATCTACTGACTCGTTTTGCTCCCATGCAACATTTACCATAGTACCATTGATAGACATCTTCATATCCTCAGATGCTTGTCCGTTGTCACTAACTGACACTTCCTGAGTTGTATTATCATTGACCGCATTAGAAGTAGCATTGTTTGTCGACTCACTTTGGCAGCCACAAGCAGTTATGGCAATAGTCGTTATTACAAGTGCTACAAGTAAACTTCCTTTCTTCATCATTTTGACACCTCCATTATTATGTCTTTGCTTTATGGTTTAATTATAATTGCATCATTTCATATATTCAAATACTTAATAACTATGGCTTCCTATGTCTAAAATGAATAGGAAGCACTGCGCAAAAAACTCCGAAACATTTCTGCTTCGGAGTTATGTCAATCTACAATCTATTCTTCATAAATCTAATGGATGCTTTCTCTGCCTGTTCAAGCTGCTCATCGAAGAAGCCATGCTCGCCGTCCTTAATTACAACCAGCTCTGCTGATGGGAAGAACTGAATGAAATAGTTGGTGGAATCAAGGGTTACATCCTCATCAATATCGCCTTGCAGCACGATTACATCTTTATTAAGCGCTCTTATCTTGTCCCTGATACCAATCTGGCTTAGCTCATTCAGATACCTCTCGCTAACAAGCAGATTATCCCAATCATATAATTGTCCATTATCATAGGAAATGTCATTTGGACCACTGTTCCTAATATTCTCAGTAGGCCCTTGCTGCAATACTTCAGAGGCGTGATCCGCCATGTAGAAAGCAGGATAAAATAGAACTACTCCCTTAATCTCATCCTTATGCTTCTCTGCCACAACAGTTGCTATAAGACCACCGAAGCTTTGTCCGCTTATGAAAATGTTATTATTGTCATAGGCGTCATTTTTCTCTACGTAGTCTAATACAATCTCATAGTCAGTTATCTCTGTAAATGCTGTCATCTCAGAGGAATGCACAGAAGTTGAGCTGTTGCGAGAGCCTCCAACGAAGTCGAATACTATTACTGCAAACCCATGATTAGCATAGTATTCCGCCACGTCCTCACAATTCTCCATTGTACTGTTATAGCCATGGGAAACTATAATTACAGGATGTGTTGGCATGCCATCTCTTGGGGTAAAAACTCTGGCATTGAAATCATAATCACTTCCGTTAGTGGAAGACTTTGGCGTCTGAAAAACCATATCTTCAATTATTGGTTTACTAAAGAAAATACCACAATAAATAGCTATGCCCAAAGTCGCTACAAGCACAGCATTAATAAATGAAATTACGATGACTGATGTGATTTTATAAGCTTTTTTATTCATAATACTCTCTCCTTGTCAACTTTTCCTGGCTACGTTCTTGAACCAGAGCCAGTAGGTCTTGCGGTTCCATACTGACATGAAATGGGCAAGCACTCCGGCACCGATATATGCAAGAACAAATAGTCCTATCATGGCGAACTTGCCACCCATATTCTCAAAATTCAGAAAATCATAAGGAATGTATTCCTTCGTCAACACACCTGTTCCTATCATTGTAACTATTATTATAAGATATACAATTACAAAGCTTGTGCCAAATGATAATTCCAACCAGCTAAGCTTCCTTATAGGAGAATCATTATTAATAAATGAAAAGATTGTAAGAATCGGGATGCATATATGCATAAAAAACATATCAATTCTTGCAATGTGCATGTGCGCTGGGAAGAATGGAAGCTGACTAATAAGTACAACTATAATTATTATTCCCTCCGTAACAGCAGAGGACAGCCTTAGAAGATATACAACCTTCCTTGATACCTCTGTCTTCCTTATCAATTCATATATATTACAGGCAACAACTATTATTGTAAGAATCGTTGTATAAATAGTTCCATCAACTGTCATCCAGCGAAATGTCATGATTCCATCATTATCAATTTCGTAGATATAGATAACAGAGAACACTCCCATAAATATAATGATAATACTGCATATCATATTGACAATCTTCTTCGCTCTGTATCGGTTGTCAAAATCCTTCATTTTGTTTTCAAGTTCACGAACTGAATCACTCATATATTTAATCCTTTCGCCTTATACGAAATAACTCTAGAAGTATTTCTTAAGGGGCGTCTTAGAGAATAATAATATTATAAGCCATGTAATGAATACTATCAAAACCAAATAAATAATCATTAGTCCTATCATCAACGGATAATCTGCCAAGTTATAATTAGCATTTCCCACAACATCCACTAAGGTCGGAATGTTAAGAAGTGGGAAGATGGTGAAATTAATTCCATGAATTATTGCCACATGAATCACATAATATATAAGGGAATGCTTCCCCAAAAATTCCATAAGCTTCGTCTGAAAATGTATTGATAAAATCAAAAATGCAATTATACCCAAAAAGGCGCTCACATAAGTAAATGGCACAAAACCGTATTCGCAGGAATTCATATCTAGACATTCTCCACTTATGAGTATTGTAAGCTGGTTGAATATAATATTCCCAATAAGAAAAGCAAAAAACAATAATATGGCCTTGCTTCGTGTCAGTTCGCTAATCTTATTAATACATGCCCCATTATCTGCAAGTAGATGCCCCACATAGAAGAAAGGCAGCGACATCATGACTGTATCAATATTCCATATTAGGGGTTTGCCACCCAGATAAAAGTATACAGAGCCTATGGCAAGAAGCACTAATACTATGGCAGTCTGGGCCCACCTACGCTTAATTAATAGTATAAAGTACATAATAACATTTGCAAGGAAAATCATGGCAAGATACCATATAACATTATAATGTATCTGCAAAATATAATTAATTAATTCCTGCAGCAATGCCGAGAAATAATCGGCGAGGGAGACGTGTCCAATAAATGTCCCACCACTCGTTGCCACGTTGTAATATGCGATTGCTATTGGAAATGGCAAGCCGAACATTAGGTAGGGAATTATGAGGGACTTGAATTTGTGCTTTAAAAACTCCTTGAAAGAACCATACCTTTTGAAGAGGTAGCCTGAGGCAAATATGAACAAAGGGACTGCGAAAGAATATACAAAATCCCCTACATAAGTATGCTGCATGAGGTGCCCCATCATAACAGCAAGCATGGCTATGCCCTTAAGCATATCTATCCATACAATTCTATTGTCAGAAGAATTCGCGCTGTTCAATACATTCATTCCTTTCCCATTATCTTAAATCATTCTAGAAATATTTCTTAATCGGTGTTCGCGAAAATGCTAATATTACAAGCCACACAACAAGAATCATTATTGCCAAATAAGCGACCGCCAAACCAATCATCATTGGATAATCCATTAGGTTATAATTGTTATCTCCTACAATATGCGATAGTGACGGTATGTTAAGCATTGGTAGAATAACCAGGTTAAGAAAATACATCACTCTCTGATGAAGTATAAAATAAACCAGCGAATGTCTTCCGAAAAATTCCACAAACCGCGACCGAAGAATAATTGCCAAAATCATAAATGCAAAAATCCCACAAAAAGCACTTATATAAGTAAATGGAAGGACGCCATACTGACAAAAGTACATGTCAAGACTTTCCCCGCTTATGTAATGTGTAAGAAGGTTGAATACGATGTTGCCAATAAGAAAAGCAACAAACAGTAATGCTGCACTGCTCTTCTTCATCTCAGCAATTTTTGATACACATTTTCCATTATCCGAAAGAAGATGGCCCACATAGAAGAAAGGCAGTGCCATAATGACTGTATCAATATTCCATATCAGGGGCTTGCCGCCGAAGTGATAATATATGGCGCCGCTTGTTAGTAGAAGTAGTATTATGGCAATCTGCACCCACCTATGCCTGATTAGTAATATAAAATACATAACAACATTTACAAGGAAAATCATGGCAAGATACCATATAACCTGATACCTTATCTGGATTATGTAATTGTACAATTCCTGTAGCAAGGAATAGAAGTAGTCAGCCGGCGTTATTGGGCTATATGAACCGCCAGCGTAAGCCGCGTTGTAGAATGCTATAACAATAGGAAATGGCAGGCCGAACATTAGGTAAGGAATTAGAAGGGATTTGAATCTGTGTGTTATAAATTCCTTAAATGAGTTGTAGCTCCTGAAGAGATATCCGGATACGAATATAAACAGCGGTACGCTAAAGGAATATACAAAATCCCCTATGTAGGTATGTGGCACGAGGTGTCCTATCATAACAGCAAGAATGGCGAATCCCTTGAGCATATCTACCCATACTATTCTATTGTCGGAAGAATAGGCGCTGTCCAAACTACTAATCCCCTTCTCTAAATTGAATTACTAATATTTCTTCTTAATAATCTTACAGAAAATGACAAACATTATTGTCATTAGTCCCACAAGTATAACATCCCTTATAGCAATATAAAGAATCCACTGCCACTTCTCCGTTAGTACGAGTCCCACCGGGTTGACATAAGATGAGAAGAAATTAATCCTATGGGTGACACCCACAAGCTGGTCATTGACATATACCTTCTCTGACAGAACGCCGTTTAAGTAAAATGTTGGTATATCAAAGGCAAATGCTCCTATGATTGCTGTCTTAAGGTCTGAGAAAACAATGTTGGTTTCTTTGCTTAAGCCTATGTAAATACTTAGGACGCTAATCATTGAGTGATATAGGAAGAATTGCCATACTCTAGGGGATAACATATAGTCTGCAAAGTCTGTGTAATATACTGAAAGTGTGGCAAGAGGAATTGCAATTACGCCGCCGATTCCTGTAGCAAACATCATAACATATAGGAAATGCTTAACCTTCTCGCTGGATGCAATTAGACAAATTGCCATGAAGAAAAGCTGTAGACTACACATTTCAAATGGTAAATGCTCTACCTCCAAAATCGGAGTATATGCTCCACTATAGTTATAGCCAAATGTACCATCTGGCTTAACAAATGTCTCATTGATAAATGGAACAATCTGACTTACAGAGAAGAACTTGATGACTTCAGATACAATACCAATGCACAGACACACCTTGAGCATACGGTTTATTGAAGGGCGCAGATACCTGCACAGAATAACCCCCACCACAATTAGAACTAAGGAAATAATTATCCATATTATATGCGCTGTCTGAAACATAAAACCCTCCCATACATTTACAGAAAAAGCCACACATTACGTGTGGCTTAAAGAACTATTCTAGTAGCTTGATTTATCTGGTAGATATGTGCTAATGCCATCAGCTAATGAATGAAGGTTTCTTGTCTGGATTAGGACTTTACCAGAACCGTGGAACTTATTAACAATTCCTTCACCTGTCTTAAATCCAAATGTACCTGAAGCAATCTCCATATGATAATCAAGATTTCTATCCCATGCAACTACGTGCTCATTATCAATTGTAAGAGGCTTATTAGGTGTTACTTCAAGCTCAACAAGATCACCAAATGCTGTTGCAAGCAAATCTCCCTGACCTTCTGTCTCCATAACGAATAAACCACCAGTATTAGCAAGTAATGCCTTACCTAAATCCTGTCTCTGCATATTGTAGAACACGTTGCTTTCACAAGCTAAGAATGCACCATTGTTAAGTCTGTACTGTGTGCTGCCAACTTCAAGTCTGACAATCTTACCAGGACATGCTGGAGCAACAGCGATTACTGCTTCATTAGAAGTTCCTGTGGCTTCAGTAATGAACATACTCTCACCACTTGTCATACTTCTACCAATAGCTCCTAGTACACCACCAAGACCTGATTTCTTAGAATTCATCTTACCCTCGAGAGAAACGTCCTGCATGTAAACCATACAGCCTCTGTCCATTCTAATCATTTCTCCCTGACTAAGTTTTACTTCAGCGATAGGGTTATCACTGTCTCCGATAATTTTGTAATTCATAAACACTCCTCCTTAAAAAATCTTAGTAATGTGATTATAACACAAATTATATGATATTGACAGGGGGGGGACGGTCCTCTTAACTCCTATTGTACTTTAAAGGCTACTCCTTCCTTGTTCCATCCTATAGAACCAAGATAGTCGTATTCACCCTTATTGGCGGTCCATAGATGCTGATAATCGTATGGATTGTAGAGTCTGTAAATCTCTGTACCTCCCTCACTGTCTGAAGGAAGGGCGTAGAATACTATTCCTTCAAAGTTGTAGCCTAAAGCCTCAACATCCCATATGGCTTCATCTCTATCCATTGTGTAGTGATGTAGTCCTGTGTACTTGCTGTAGAGACGATAGACGATTAGACTATCCTTTGTATCATATCCAAATGTCATAAAGTCCGCATCCTCTTCGTGGTTCCAGCCAAGGGACACATTACCTATTACTTCAACGGTGTTTTTGGTAAAAGTATGCTCGCCGCTATTAGGATTGTACATACGGTATGTCTTACCCTCTCTTACAACCTCGTCTGCTATTACAGCCGTGCCAAGTTCCGGGTCGGTAAATGTCAGCGTACCATCTGTATTTCTTGTAAATCCTTCGGGCAATGTATCATTTCTCATAGTATCATCATACACAATCGAATAATCCGAGAAATGTTCTGTCTTAAAGATTAACATACCATTCTCATACCAGGTCCTGTGAACCGTAAGATTACCATCCTCAGACACATAATAGATGTGGAAAAATTGGGCATCCATTCCCTCAGGAATTCCCTGCTTAACAGAAACTGTTACTTCTCCACCACCAAAGTCTCCAATCTTCTCACCACCGGATTCAAAATATGCTTCGAAGGGACTGCGATAACTAAATGCTGACAGTGCGTTTCTCTGTGCGTTGTTAAGAGATGATTCTGTCTTAGTGTTTATCTTAAGTAGTATCGTATCACCCTGCGCCTGAGATGCTATAGCTTCTGCAGCTGTTCCATCAAGCATTACATAAGTATCCGTAAGCTTTATCTCTACAGCGTCAATCTCTGCATTATTGTTAACAGCATTAGACAGATTATCTAAGGTCTGCTTTCCAATCTCGATACCGGTTACTGTCTGAGCAGCACAGGATATATCAATAGTAATCTTACCTGTTGAATCGCCTGATGGTTCACGACCGTCCCCTTTTATAACACTTTCAATAGCTTCTGACGAGATATCCGATATCGTTGCAATACCTCCGCTTATATGCGCATTAATATCAATAGCGCTCTTATTCTCAATAGGAACCGCATAATCCTCATCAGGAACAGGTGTAGGTGTAGGCGTAGGAGTAGGAGTCGGTGTCACAGACTTAGCTCCTAACTTAACCTTACATGTCACCACACTGTAATTAGCATTATCTGTGGGAATGAATTTTACGGTATATTCCGCATCACTGTCAGATACGTCAGGTGCTATGGTAGAATCTTCCCATTCAAATTGTCCTTGTATCGTCTTGCCATCTACAGTAGCCTTACCGCCACGAAGCGTGCTGTCAGCCAAAGTCTGTCCTGATGTGACTTTGGAAGCTGTCGGCAATGTGGAAATTACTGGAGTAGCCTTATCAATAGCGAAGCTACAACTATACACGTCTACATCTCCCCCGGCATATTTTCCAAGATATGTAACCTTAATCATTCCCGCTCCGGCATTAACATTATCAGAATACTCTGTGTTGTAATCCTCTCCTTGAGTTAATCTTTCGTCTCCATCATAGATGTATACGATTGGCTTTTGCTCCTTACCGTTATATATAAACTCAGTATCCTGTATATCCATCCAGAGTGCGGAATTGTTCGGTTTAATCGCAAACGACGTTGTTGCTTCACCGGTGAAATTGCTGTGGGTTTTTGCAGTAGCCTTCAGCGTGTACTCCCCGGGGCTTCTTGCCGTATTGCCTGTAATACTGTAAGCTTCGTTAGGTACAGTAATCTGAGTCTGAACCGAAACATCTCCTGCTTTAACCTCTTTGACACTCAGCGTCTGGTAGTCTCCGTTATAAATTAACGTCGATTCTCCCTCAAGCTGAACAGATTGCAGAGGTGCTTTATTAATCCTGAATAGGAGGACACGAGTTCCTTCATACTCACGAGTTTCGTTTTCCTTGTCCTTTCCTGTAATAAATATTCTGGCAACTCCTGCATCTACATTGTCCTGATAGGTTACGGTATAATCAGTATCCTTGGTTAATACAGTATCTCCATCCGTAACAGTAACCTCAGGTTCCTTGGCAGTGCCGTCATAAGTCGTTTCATATGATTCTAATTGAGCAGTAAATACTTTGTCATTCTCAGAAACGATTGAATAGGGAATCGACACAGAACCTCTATAGTTGCTGTTATCCTTCGCTGTAACCGTTAACTGATATGTGCCTACATCTTTAGCCTTGTTACCGCTGACTATATAATTCTCCTCCGGAACATAGTTCTCCTCTGTGCCTGCCTTGTCAGCATATACTTTCAGGACATCCACGTTCTGCTCACTACCGTTATAAGTAAGTACCGGTTCCGACACATATACCACATCTAGCTGTGCCTTTTCTATAGTATAGAAAAGCGTCCTGCTTCCATGGTAGCTTCCCTTGCCGGTAACAACTACCGTAGCCGTTCCAGCATTAACATTATCCCTATATTCAAGCGTATAATCCTTACCTTCTGTCAGGATTCCCTTTTCACCGGTGACAACAACATCCGGCTTCTTGGCATTTCCGTCATAGATATACTCTGTCTCTAGAAGCTGTGCATCAAATACACTGAAGCTGTCTTCTACTATATAGAAAGGAATAGTTACAGAGCCTTGATAATTACTGTCACTCTTAGCCGTTACCGTGACACTGTAATCGCCGACTTCATCTTTCTTTGGCTCTAAAATTGTGGTGTAGTCATCTTCTCCTGTTTTGGTCACGTCATCAACATCACCGTTGACATCATAAGAACCCCTTGGTAGCATCACTCCATTCGCACTGGCAAATAGCGTCATTTCATGGTCTCCATGTGAAGAGAAGAAGTAAGACTCTGAAAGCTCTGCCATATTAATCTTAGCTTTCTTAATATTAAATGGAATCTCCTTAGTACCGGTATAACGCCCCACTCCGGTAATAATAACAGTTGCGGTACCGGCATTCTTATTATTCACATACTTATAGGTATAGTCATAACCATTACGTGAAACTTCACCGCCCACAGAAGAATCTATGCTATCTTCACGTATTCCTTTAAGTATAGTATCTGAGTCCTTAACAGTGACATACGGTGTCTTCTCATTGCCGTCATAGACATACTCTGTCTCCGACAACGTCGCTGTTATATTACTAGCTTCTATCTGTGCCGGTTTAATCGTATAATTAGAGGTTTTAGCTCCCCGGTAATTACCAATACCCTTGACAACCGCTACGGCAGTACCGACTTCGGTATTATGGTAATAATCAACGGTATAATCTATGTCTTTAGTAAGAGTTGTCTCTCCATCCTTCACCGTAACATCCGGCGTCTTAGCCGCTCTGTCATAGGTGTATTCATCGGGTGAGAGTTCGACATTACATTGTGCTATATCCTTTGACGTTCCGGCATCTATAATATCAAATGTAAGAGTCTGACTTCCGGAGTAATTACCCGTCAAATTCACTGTAACCGAACCTTGACCTTTTTCTATATTGTTATCATATGTCAGCTCATAGTCTGTTCCTACTTTCAAAGGAATAGGACCGTCTGTTACATCTACTTCCGGCTTTATCGCCTCCCCGGTATATACATACTCATTCGCATATAATCTAGCAAAATTAGTCAAAGGCTTCTGCCTGATAGACCAGTTAAACGAATTGTCACACTTGAAATTAGAAGAAGCAATTGTATCCACTTTTAAGCTATACGTCCCTGCATTGATTCCGCTGTTTCCGCTTATTATACACTCGTTAAGGGGCACTTCCATTTCCTCGCCATTCACGCCGTAAGCCACAGCTCTTAGGACGCTGACCTTATGCAGGCTTCCGGTATATTCAATAGACTTCTTATTAAGATCTATTCGCCCAATTGGCGCCTTTTCAATCGTAAATGTCTTCTCAACGGTACCTGTATAATTGCCTTGTCCGGTTATAATAACAGTTCCCTCTCCGGCATTAATATTGTTCTTATAGGTTACTGTATAGTCCTTGCCCTCCACTAATACTTTAGGACTGCCAGATGCAAGACCGTTATCTGTTACCGTAACCTGCGGAGTTTTGGCTGTGCCATCATAAGTGTATGATGAAGGAGACAAATCAAATGTAATTTTGTTATCGTCCCTATTTAGTTTTCTCGGTTCAATACTCCATGAAGCCGTAAGGGTGCCCTCATAACATCCATCAGCTCTGGCTGTTGCTGTAACAGAATACGAACCCGCGTCGGTTTGGGATGACCCTTCAACGTCGTAGAAAACATATCTTACGGAATCACCGCCTGATTTTACATTAAATTGCGGTTTTTCATGTACAGCCCCGTCATATTCATAGCTTGTAGGATTGAGATAAAGCTGCTCAAGATTTGCCTTTTGAATATCATAATATAATGTCAAAGGCTCTATTGATTCTCCTACATGTGGAACGATCTGAACCCACTTTCTTCCTACCCAGTCG
The DNA here is from genome assembly GCA_900316395.1 of uncultured Lachnospiraceae bacterium. Classification (GTDB taxonomy): domain Bacteria; phylum Bacillota; class Clostridia; order Lachnospirales; family Lachnospiraceae; genus RUG191. Next base: position 32,272 of record ONCT01000037.1, read on the forward strand.
ATGTTACCGGAATACGTAAGGTCATATTCACTTTCTGTAAGCGTTCTGCCTTTATAAGTCACTTTTAATTCAGGCTTTATCTCTACACCATCTTTATATACATATGCAGCATCCTGATTGACAAAAGACGCACAAAGACCATCGTCACGCTTATAGCCACATACCCAGCATGTCATACCCGTTTCATCCCATTGATGAGGTTGGTAACCAAGATACCATTCTTTACATACTTCACATGTACATCTATGCTTATCCTCATAATAAATATAGTTATTGTCATCATGTTCGCATACTCCCATCTGGATATATGCTTTCTCCCTTACAAATTTGTCTCTATTTTCTCCGTCAGCTTGCTCCAAGTCCTCAGTGTGAGTATTTAAATTGTCCGAATACTTAAGATACATATCAGGAGCCAAAGAGTAGGAGCCATTCTGCTCATGATCGGAAGATGCCCCGATTGCCGGCACATCAGTATCATCAGTTTTTGCAAGAAGTACTCCTCCTGTCATCGTAAATGACCCAGCTCCTCCACCTCCACTCGCATTCGATGCAGGTGCATATCCACCACCGATTGCTGCCGGAGACTTCTCCTCAGGATGGCTAAATATTAGTTTGCCCAACAAATTGCCAAGCCATGATGCTATACCTTTCCCCGGATTTATACCCATTTTAGGATTGACATAGTCCACCCAATCATATATAAGAGGACTTGTATGTGCAACAACATATCCATCTGTAATGGTAAAACTACCACCGTCACACCCATTACCACCTCCGATTGCGGCACCACCATGAGTGGCTGAAGCATATACCTCACCACCGGAGACTGTGACATTTCCTCCGGTTCCATTTGATTTATATCGATCAAAACTCCCGGCTCCGCCACCTCCAATTCCGGCACCATACTGACTTGAAGCAAAAACTATCCCATCGGATATGGTTACATTCCCACCCCGACGACTATAGGGTCCGCCATACTCTCCGCCACCTCCGATTCCGGCACCATATTCACTCTTAACTGACACCACACCGTCTTCAATGAATATATCTCCACCTTGATCAGCCATAGCTCCAGCACCAATTCCGGCTCCTTGAAAATGGGATCCGTCGCTTATATCAGGGCAATGAACTTCTACATAACCCCCGGTAATAAGCACTTTCTTACCCTTTGCAATACCTCGTTCAAAGCCACCTCCGATTCCGGCTCCTTCTCGTCCACGCGAAGCTATAATCTCTCCTCCTGATATGGTTATATTTCCTGAATAACCTTTGTACCCACCTCCTATTGCGGCTCCATCATAGCTACCATCCGCTTTTACTTTACCGCCTGTAATTGTAATTTGGTCCGGACCGGTACGATTCTCTCCTCCACCAATCCCGGCGCCTTTGGTTCTCCACTTATCACCGCCTCCTCCAACGGCATATACGTCGCCTCCGGTGATAATAATCTCGCCACCGTCAGCACTATCAGCGCCTCCTCCAATGCCTGCGCCACCCTCGTAACCCCAGGAGGACACAAGACCGTTATTTATTTTAATGGTAGAAATTCTGCCTCCGGATTCACTACCACCGATGCCTGCTGCGTCATCTGCTCCAGACACATAAACGCTCCCACCGTTAATCGTAATATTTCCAAAAGAACCTTTTTTGCCGGCACCAACTGCCGCAGCACCATCCTTAGCTCTTGCACTAATAATCCCTCCGTTAACCGTTAGGCTTCCATTTGAATCATTTTGACCTTCATTACCGCCAACAGGAGAATTAGACTTACATGTTGCTTCGATTTTGCCTTCATCCTTCTCCTGACCATAGATATTAAGATGTGCTCCCGGGTTAATATGGATTCCGTAATCCGCGAAGAACTGACAGTCATCCATAAGGATAATATTAACTGTCCCATTAACTTCACACCTTCCTTGAGGGTAAATGTTTCCCTGAAATACATACCAGCCCTCTGTATATGTAGTTGGTGGGATACCGCCTGATACAAGTGTATATTCACTTATTGTTCTAGCCTCACCACTTATATTGTTCTCATCACGGTAGATATAAGTAACCGGCTCAGACGCACCAAGTAAAGCCGGTGCTGCATCTGCAGTAATCGGCTCACTCACCATAGTAATTCCCGACAACAGTCCAATAACCAACGCTATCGACAATAGCATGCTCATCAATTTTTTGGTGACATTCTTTCTCATTCGTATTCCTCCAATGGGTGCTTTGTCAGTGCTCCTTCTTATTTCATCCAGTCCCCCTTTCAACCCGTGCAGTCTATACTTGTTGAGGATGTTTTTCTCTTCATCAGAACAACCAATAGAAAATATCCAACCGTCAGTGCGCCGGCAATTACATAGCTTACGTTCCATGGTATATTAAATCCTATTTTTGCACTAAGTATATAGCAGGATATGATATACATATAGAACGCCCCGGGAATCAGCGCCATAATATAGGGCATATTGTTAATCTTCATATAGACAGCAATCACTGTGAAGCCAAAAAATGCTATGGTCTCATTTGCCCATGAAAAATATCTCCACAGAATATTAAAGCCCTCGGGATTGCTCTTAGCCCACACTAGAAGCACGGCAACAACTGCAAAAATACATAAAGCAACGATCAAAATCTTCTTCTTATCCTTATTGTCGATATGCAGTACATCACTTACTATTAATCGCAAAGACCTAAGAGATGTATCTCCCGTTGTGATAGGCAGGATAATTATTCCAATTATTGCTATTATACCACCAAACTCTCCCAACATATTTTTTGCTATAATCCCGACTACCTGGGTCACAGATCCTCTAATGGTGGCAGCATCGGTAATGGCAAGCTCCAATGCTCCTATGCCAGCGGCTGCCCATACCATGGCAATAAAGCCTTCCACAATCATCATATTATAGAAAACCGATCTTCCATCTTTCTCGTGAGATATTGTACGGGAAACGAGGGTTACCTGTGGTGCATGAAAACCGGACACCAATCCGCAGGTAACTGTAACAAAGAAAATTGGTATAAAATGATCCTGATAGGGATATCCTGCATTTGCCATATCCCAGAGTTCTACGAGGGGATAGCCTTTTAAAAACAGTCCGATAAAAATCCCAACTGTCGACAACAATAGAACTGCACCTAAAACAGGATAAAACTTGCCTATTATCTTGTCGATTGGAATAAGTGTAGCCAATATGTAATAGACAAATATTGCTCCGTATACAATCCATACAGCCGGATTACTTGTAGAACTCTCCTGATTAAGTATATGCGTTACGAATAAATCTCCCGGCATGTAGACAAACACGGCTCCTACAAGCAGCAGAGACAAGCACATGAATACATTGTAGAATACATATATGTGCTTTCCCAAAAATCTGCGTACCAACCCCGGCATCTGATCTCCGTTATTCCTAACGGACATCATCCCTGTCATATAATCGCTAAATGCTCCGCCTATCACACATCCTATAGGTATAGTGATAAACGCAATCGGTCCAAACAGTGCGCCCTGCAAGGGTCCTAAGATAGGTCCCGTTCCTGCTATATTAAGAAGCTCTATCAGGCAGTTTTTCTTTTTCTTGATGGGGACAAAATCCATATTGTCCCTTCTAGCTACGGCAGGTGTAGTGGCATCTGTGGGCGCCATTATTCTCTCACTAATCCTGCCGTATACCATTCCTCCTATAACCAATATTGCAAGTCCTATAATAAATGTAATCATAATACTCCTTAAGGCAGTATCCGTCCGTAAAAGGGCAGATTGTCAAAATATTGAATCATCTACTCTAACTTGAACTTTCCAACCTCTGCATTGAGTTCGCCAGAAATCTCACTGCTAGCTGTAGCCTCTTCATCAATACGGCTGATGTTATCAGTCATTTCAATTGAACGTTCTGCGTTGTCAGCGACTCCATTGGCCGCCTCTTCAACCGCTCTGTTAACAACGTCAGCTGAATCCTTAATACTATTAATATTAGTCTGAATTCTATCTGTAATACCAGAGAAGTTCTCCATCATCTCAGAGATTCTCTCTGCTGCTTCCTTGTATTCCTTACTTGTATCTGCCAGATTAGAGAAGCCTTCTATAGTTGTCTCATTAACAAATGCTATCAGGCTCTCAGCTTCCTTGGCCAGCTCATTAACTGTCTCTATTACATCAGAAGAAACAGCCTGAATCTCAGCAGCTGCTGCCTGTGAATTATTGGCTAGTTCTCCAATCTCTGTTGCTACTACCGCAAAGCCTCTTCCTGCTTCTCCCGCACGGGCTGCTTCGATAGATGCATTAAGAGCAAGAAGATTAGTCTGATTAGAGATTGCAATAATGTTACCTGTTAAGTCTTCAATTCTACTAACAGCCTTAGAACGCTCAATCATATCAGTTACAGACTCTGACATCTCTGCAACTCTAACCTCTGTATTGGCACGTTCTGCATCTGCCTTGTCACCAACACTACTTGCAGATATCTTAACCTCATCTGCGAAGGCATGACCACTATCAATCTCTGTTGCAATATCATCGAATTCTTCAGCTATATCAAGAACCAGTTCATTAATATGGTTAATGGATGCTGCTGTCTCTTCCATAGAGGCGCTCATCTGTGACATGGTATCTGATATAGTTCTTGCGTCACCACGAGCATTTCGCACATTGTCAGCAATCTTAACTGATGCTGCGCTTAGCTTATCAGAACCTGAATAGATAGACAGAAGCATTACACGAATAAATTCAATTAGCTTATTGATATTATTGCCGATTACTTCGAACTCATCACCAGACTGAATCTCAATCTGTCTTGTGAGGTCGCCATCACCTGCTGTAAGGTCAACAATCTTATCATTAAGAACCACGAACTTACGGCTAAGAAGTCTTCCAATTATGACAAGAATTATTGTACCTACAACAAGTACAATTGCACAGACTATAATGACATTAATAAGAACTCCTGAGGTCTGCTGTGATATCCACTCCATACTTATATCAACACCAACTGCCGCAACAACTTCTCCGTTGACATAAACAGGTGCATAAGAAGAAATGTGTGTTCCCCACTCATCTGTAAAGGGTTCACTATCAGAGACAACCTCGCCCTTCAATGCTGGTGCAGCTTCTTCGTCCTGGAATTCATCGCCTATCTTAGAGGCATCTTCATACTGACCATCTACTGCGTACTCCATTCCTCCTGACTCGGTAGGTCTGATCGTATAGAGGTATTCTGACTTGGATGTATCCATGAAAGTAGTCAGCATGTTACTAACTTCAAGATACTTATCTGTCTGTTCTTCACCAGGCTTAACTGACGTGATAGTCTTGCCATCCACCATGGACGCGACCATGGACGCTGTGTTCTGTCCTGAGGTCTTGGCCTGGTCTAATAGCAAGCTATAGATTTTGGTATAGGCTATTACTCCTAATACAACGTCGGAGATTAAGAATAATATAACAACTCCGAATATAAACTTATTAGTAAAACTAAACTTTCTGACTTTCATGGCATTCCTCCTTTCAAGTCTCCTCACCAATCATGTCCCAACTACATATCTCATTAAAATGCCATTAAACATTTTATTGTAAATCAAATCATATAAGCTTTACTATTGTAACTTGAACCTTCCAACCTCTGCGTTCAGCTCGTTAGAAATCTCGCTACTTGCCATAGCCTCTTCGTCTATTCGGCCTATATTGTCAGTCATTACTGCAGAACGTTCTGCGTTGTCAGCAACACCATTTGCCGCTTCCTCTACAACGCTATTAACCGTCTCAGCAGACTCTCTAATTCTATCAATATTAACCTGAATTGAATCTGATATCTTAGCAAAGTTAACCATCATCTCTGAGATTTTCTCTGCGGAATTCTTGTATTCTTCGCTGGTGTTAACCAGATTAGATAAGCTCTCAAGTGTCGTCTCATTAACAAATGTGATAAGTCTCTGGGACTCCTCAGCAAGCTCATTTACCGTAGCAATAACTTCGGAAGACACTGCCTGAATCTCAGCTGCTGCCGCCTGTGAATTACTAGCCAACTCGCCAATCTCAGTTGCTACTACTGCAAATCCCTTACCTGCTTCTCCTGCACGAGCCGCCTCAATAGATGCGTTCAGCGCAAGAAGATTGGTCTGATTAGAAATCGCAATAATATTACCAGTAAGGTCTTCTATTCGACTAACAGCCTTAGACTGTTCAATCTTATTAGTTACGGATTCTGACATTGACGCTACCTCTACCTCAGTAGTAGCACGCTCATTCTTAGCATTTTCACCAACTCTTGTGGCACTTATCTTAATCTCGTCTGCAAATGAGTGACCGCTCTCAATCTCTCTTGCAATATCCTCAAATCCATCTGCTATGTCAGCTACAAGGTCATTGATATTGTTAATTGATGCCGCCGTCTCTTCCATATTAGCACTCATCTGTGACATGGTGTCAGATATGGACTTAGCGTCGCCGCGAGCATCACGAACATTATCAGCAATCTTAGCCGATGCTGAATTCAACTTGTTAGAGCCATCATTAATTGACAGAAGCATCTGACGAATGAACTCAATTAACTTATTAATATTGCCACCGATGACCTCGAACTCATCACCGGATGTAATCTCAATCTGTCTCGTAAGGTCGCCGTCACCCTGGGTAAGCTCAACGACTTTGTCATTGAGAAGAA